>CAZNNK010000005.1:0-25109 GCA_964574085.1 uncultured Coleofasciculus sp. | reverse complement strand
CACTCAATCAAAGTAAGACGTGTAGGCTTCCTTGATAATGAAGATTGAGAAAAACTGGAAGGGATCAACGGATATCCTACCCTATCCCTGATAGTAGTTCATCCCAGTCTTGCGTTACACTGGCTAACTGGTTTCCATACTTCTTGGTGAAATTAGGAATTATCTCATGAATACTGTGACACTGGCAACATGGATTCTCAGCCCTTTACTGGGACTGGCTATCTTACTATTCATCTTCCGGATTGTCCTGACCTGGTATCCTCAGATCGATCTAACCCGCTTTCCCTTTAATCTGGTGGCTTTGCCCACAGAGCCCTTTTTAGTCCCAACCCGCAAACTGGTGCCGCCCATTGGGGGTGTAGATATTACGCCGATTATTTGGGTTGGGATTGTAAGCTTACTGCGGGAGATTCTTTTGGGTCAGCAAGGATTACTGACCATGATGCACTGACCACCCCGACTGCTTTAGGATTGGGCAGTTGCCATCATTTGTTCAACAAAATTCGTATACACATCACCACTGAGAAACGCTGGCGTTTCTAAGATTTTTTGGTGGAAACTCAGCGTGGTGGCAACCCCAGTAATCGCACATTCACGCAGGGCGCGTTTCATGCGGCGAATGGCGGCATCGCGGTTGGGTGCCCATACGATTAACTTGCCGATTAATGAGTCGTAATAGGGAGGAATTTCATAATCGGTATACACATGGGAATCCATCCGCACGCCGGGTCCTCCGGGGGGTAGATACCCACTAATTCGCCCCGGTTGAGGGCGGAAGTTGCGATCGGGATCTTCGGCATTAATCCGACATTCAATCGCGTGTCCCTTAAGTTTTACTTGGTCTTGAGTCAGTTTCAAGGGTTCGCCTTGGGCAATCCGAATCTGTTCGGCAATTAAATCCAATCCTGAGATCATCTCAGTGACGGGATGTTCGACTTGAATACGGGTATTCATTTCCATGAAGTAAAAATTCCCCATGGCATCCAGCAAAAACTCAACTGTACCCGCCCCAACGTAATTAATCGACTTAGCCGCCATAACCGCAGCCGTTCCCATTTTTTGGCGTAGTTCGGGGGTCAAGGCGGGACTGGGGGCTTCTTCTAAGAGTTTCTGGTGACGCCGTTGAATGGAACAATCTCGTTCTCCCAGATGAATCACGTTACCGTGACTATCGGCAAGAATTTGAAACTCAATATGGCGGGGACGGACGATAAATTTTTCCAGATAAAGTCCTGGATTGCCAAAAGCGGCTTCAGCTTCCCCTTGGGCGGCTTGGAACAGGCGACTCATCGCACTCTCATCGGGAACTAAGCGCATCCCTCGTCCGCCACCTCCGGCTGTGGCTTTAATCATTACCGGATAACCGATATCTTTGGCAAGGGTTATGGCTTCCCGTTCACTATTCAACAATCCCTCACTTCCGGGTACGGTGGGGACGCCCGCCCGTTGCATGGTTTCTTTGGCAGTAGATTTATCCCCCATTGCCCGCATCGCTTCCGGTGACGGACCGATAAAAGAGATTTGATGATCGGCACAAATTTCGGCAAATCGGGCATTTTCTGCCAAAAAACCATAGCCGGGATGAATGGCGGTGGCGTTGCGCGTCAGGGCGGCAGCAATAATGTTGGGAATATTCAAGTAGCTTTTGCTACTGGGTGCTTCACCGATGCAAATGGCTTCATCCGCCAGTTGGACATGGAGGGCTTGTTGATCGATGGTCGAGTGAACGGCAACGGTGGCAATTCCCATTTCTTCACAGGTTCGGAGAATCCGCAGGGCAATTTCCCCACGATTGGCAATTAAGATTTTGGCAAAGTCCATAAAACAGCGCTGCTAGATCCGTATTCTGTAGGATAAGGGGGATTGTCCCCTTTGGTGGCATCCTTTGGGAATCGTTGGCGACGTTCTCTGATGGGATTCATCAACAAAATTGTTGAGATGTCGTAATTTTCCCACAGGAGTTGATATAATAGGTTAGCCATGCGGATGTGGTGGAATTGGTAGACACGCACGCTTGAGGGGCGTGTGGCGTAAGCCTTGCGAGTTCGAGTCTCGCCATCCGCACTCCCTGGTGTATGACGGCATCGGGAAGTGATTCGCTTTGTTTGTGCAGGATAGCCGGGGAAAAAAGGCGCGATCGCTTGCGTCTGGGTGCAGAGAAAATTTAGGATTGAAAGTCACCCCAGATTAGGGGGCGCTTGTATAAATAAGACGTTTGACAAATCTTTAAGGTTTCTTTACATTGCTAAAGGGTAATGGCTTGGGTGGGAAAAATCCCCAACCCTTTAGATTTCTGCGCCTTGAGCGAGACTATTGGTAAGGTCTCTAGTCGATCTCTGACTGTGGAAGCGCTAAAGCGCTCACTACGAACGGCTTGATCGCAGGTTTCTCCGGAAATGGCTGTGTTGCAATTGAAGATGAGTACAAGTAAATCGCAAGTAAGCGATGTAGCTATTTAACAATCCGTAATATAATAGTTGATAATACTCAACAAAATAGTACGGTTGACAACAATAGGGAGGTGAAGTTTATGTCTGCAGTTTTCAAGGAGCCAAACTTCATGCTAATCGATCTAACCGATAATGTTTGGGTCAATACCCTGATTCCCAGTGCTAACCATGCGGCGTTGCGTTGCGGATTTGCGGGATATCCAGTGAATCCGCGTTGGAGTGCTGCCAAGTTTAAAGCATGGAAAACGGGGCGTCAGTGGCGAGAGGCACTAGCACGCGGTGAAATGGCGGTGCGTTCTCACGATTCCATGTTAGTTCCGGTTTCTGAGTTACACGAGGATAGTTTAGAGGAGAAAGAAGCGAAGGCTTCCGACTCGAAGCCTGTTACATCTGCCAATCATTCCCGGTTTAAGTTTCCGTTGAGACCTAAACAAATATTAGCCGCATTCCACGCTGTCTGAGAAAGACAAATTTATATGCAGGACTTTCAGGGGAGAGACGCGATTAATCGCGTCTCTCATGGTATTTGAGTATTGTAAACTATCTTCTTATTACCTATCGACAGAGAGATACTGTAGGAAACAAAACAGTAGAAAATAAGCCTCATAGCCTTCTGCCCTGGAGCCTTCGGACTTCTTCTATGAGAATTATCCAGCGACGCCCAAAGCAGCCCCTGTGCTTGTCGCTAAAGGTGCACAGTCTCTAGCGGTACTCCCCCTGCGAAAGGAGCAAACGACACAGGAGCAAGGTGCTATCTTATTACTGTGGTATCGCCCAACTGATTTGCCCTCCTATCAGCGTCATTTCCTAGATTTACTACTCGGAGAACTTCACACCCTCCTACGTCTGCAAACTACTACGTTTCGCCTCGAACAACTCCAATCTCGCTACAATGCCATTTTAGAAATCCCTCAGGGCGTCGTCTTTGTCGATATCAGTGGCGGACAAGGTTGGCTAAATCCAGCCGGGGCAAAGCTTTTGGGATTAAAACCGGGAGACGTGGAACCGAGTGCGATCGCCCAGGCGATGACAACATTACGCAGCAGGGCGGATAATCAGGAGGAGATTGCTAAACAGGCGGCACAGCTTTTTTCCCAACCGGATGCCGAAATTCACGATTGGATCTGGACATTTAGTCAACCCAAATCAGTGGTACTCAGTATTTCAAGTTTGCCCACTTACGGTCAAGATATTCAAGGTCGTCTCTGGTTGTTCAATGATATCACGGAGAAATACTTGGCTCAACAGGCATTAGCTGAACGTACAGCCCAACTGGAAACAGCGAATGAACAACTCGAAACTGTTAATGACGCCTTACGATTCACTCAATTTTCGATTGATCGAGCGGCTGATGCCATTTTTTGGATCGGGCAACGATATTTCGGCTCGGATGCCACCTACGCAATTGGTTTTCTTATTAAATCAGATATTCTCCCGATTTGATCAATTAACGGAAAAGCATCGGTTAGAAAAGATTAAAACAATTGGCGATGCTTATATGATCGCCAGTGGTATTCCCACTCCTCGCCAAGACCACGCTGAAGCTATGATTGAAATGGCGTTGGATATGCAAATCGCCATGGCTCGCTTTAATCAGTTTCAGGATGAAAAATTCTGTCTGCGGATTGGAATTAATAGTGGTCCTGTGGTTGCTGGGGTAATTGGCACCAAGAAATTTATTTATGATTTGTGGGGAGATGCAGTCAATACAGCAAGCCGCATGGAAACTCATGGCATTCCGGATAAGATTCAGGTAACTGAAACGACGTACAAGCTCTGCAAAGACAAGTTTTTATTTAAGCAGCGGGGTCTAATTCCGGTTAAAGGCAAGGGGGAAATGATGACTTATATTTTTATCGGTCGTAAATCATTCAATAAGTAGGAGTGGCTGAATAAATAAGTACCTGGACATAAATTCTACACGCTGTACTAATAAATGTTAACAAGCCTCAAATCCTTACTGTTCCTTCCTAATCTCAACCGTTAACTTTAATGAAAGTCCGACTACTTAGTGCTATGAGGGTAAGGAATAGAGAATGGCATACTTTACGAGATTAAATTAAGATTTGTTTTATAGTTTTTAGTTTGACAAAGATATATTGATTTTGTTTACTATGATTCTCGAAAAAAATAAATTTTAACAAACAGTTAGACGTGTGTAAATCCGCCAAAGTACACAAAATAATCCGAAAATTTGGCGGAAGCGAAAATATAGGAATCGAATAAAAATAAAAGTAATATTAATTAAGAGATGTAAATCCCTTTAGCAAACACGGAGAGATTAGGCTCATGTTCATGTCAACCTTGCTCTATCTGAATCACTACATCAGAATTGAAATGCCGAATCCAGATGTTGATAACACCATCTACGTGTGTATTTGCCGAGCGTCTGGAACCTATGACCCCGATGAGTGCGAACCTCATGTAACGGATTACCAACTCAGTGGCAAGTCCTCTGATCCAAACGATTGGATTAAGGAAGCCATAGATAGCGCGATCGCCACATTGGATAAATTAGGGGTGAAATACCATAACCCAAAGTTTTTGGCGGCGCATCCTGCCTGTAATCAACAAGTCGCTTAAGCCAACGCCGCTGACTCCATCTGTCATCGTTCAACCGGAAAAAAATTATCACAAGTTATTCTAGTCCTGTGACAATTGTCACTAGTTACAATATCTTTTTTGATCAGTCTTCTCACAAATAAAATGCTTACCAGCGCTCAACTTGATTATGGATGCATCTCCACCCCGGATGAGGCGGAACAACTTGGGGAACTACTGACGCAATGTTTTGGTAGTTCCCTAAACAATTGGCAAGTTTACCTAAATCGTATCGGTCAAGATAATTTTCGTCTTATCCGTCAAGGTAAACAGATTGTTGGCGGTTTAGCCATTTACGCTATGGGACAATGGTACGGGGGTCAGTCCATACCCATGGCAGGAATTGCCGCCGTTGGCATTGCCCCAGAGTATCGGGGTACAGGTGCGGCTTACCAACTGATGCAATGTACACTCCAGGAACTTCATCAGCAAGGCGTACCCATTTCCACCCTCTACGCGGCTACCCAGGTTCTCTATCGCAAAGTCGGCTATGAACAAGCGGGGATTCGCTGTCGTTGGCAGATATCAACCCAGAGGATTCAAAAGCGCGATCGCACTTTACCCATGTTCAGGGTGAAACCTGTACGCTACGAGGTTTTTCAGGACTTGTATTCTCAACAGGCGCAAACAACCAATGGTAATTTAAATCGAAATCCAGCGATTTGGCAAAATTTGGTTGAAGCACCAAATGATCAGTTGGTTTATGCTTATCTTATCGGTGCAGAATCCCAACCGGAAGGCTATGTAATTTGTACCCAATCTCAAGAGGCGGGTAGCTTATTGCTGAATATTAAAGATTGGGCATTCCTTACCCCAGCCGCCGCCCAGCGTTTTTGGACATTCTGTGCGGATCATCGTTCCCAGGTGAAGCAAGTACGTTGGTACAGTTCGTTGATTGATAATTTAACATTACTCTTACCGGAACAAACGGCTCAAATTCGTCAACAAGAACGCTGGATGCTGCGGATTCTTGATGTTCCGAAAGCGTTGGCAAAACGCGGATATCCTTTAGAGATTGAAACCGAATTACATTTACACGTTCAAGATGAATTATTTGCCGTCAATAACGGTAACTTTATCTTGAGTGTGTCTCAGGGACGCGGTAAAGTCACGCCCGGAGGGACTGGTGAATTCCGTTTGCATGTAGGGGCGTTGGCTTCTCTGTTTACCCGTTTATTTACACCTGAGCAACTGCAACGGATGGGGGATTTGGATAGTACATCGACAGCGTTGTCAAGAGCTAATTCACTATTTTCTGGCTCATTACCTTGGATGCCGGATTTCTTTTAATCGGGATTGGGAATTGGGGTTGGCATTAGTGTTAAGTTGAATGCCACTGACTTTAGAGTTTGTAGTAAGCGATGCGAGCGCTTCTGGCACGCTTCGTGCCTACTACGAACCCAGCTTAAGTCAGTGACATTCGTGTTAAGTTAAGCTAAAGCCTATACCTTCAATTTAGGAAAGGGCGGGTTTTGTTCTAAATGTTATTGGTGATATTCAAGTTGAGTGGCTAAACCCGCCCCTACAATTGGCAGACGCGCCATGGCACGTCTCTAAATGACTTTTTACTTTTTTTACGTTATTCATGTCACTCCATCAAACTTCGGGTCGCTGGCGCTTGGGATTAGCGCTATCTTTAATTACTGTATTGATGTGGGGGATTCTTCCCCTAGCCTTAACCATAACTCTTCAGGTGTTGGATGTTTATACAATCACCTGGTTTCGTTTTCTCATGGCTTTTGGATTGCTGGCGCTTTTTTTAGCCACAAGACAAGAGTTTCCGTCATTACAGCAACTGCGGTCAGCGTCTCTGGGACTATTAGCGATCGCGACTCTTTTTTTAGGAGGTAATTACCTGCTATTTTTACAAGGATTAGGGCAAACGTCTCCCACAAATGCCCAAGTGCTGATTCAGTTAGCCCCCATGTTTTTAGGTTTGGGTGCTTTAGTTGTGTTTAAAGAACGCTATACTCTGCGTCAATGGATTGGTGTGGGTATTCTAGTTTTGGGATTTACGCTATTTTTCCATGATCGATTCCAAGTCGTAATCACCTCACGCTCGACCTATCTATTGGGTAATATGATTATTGTCTTAGCTGCTGTAACTTGGGCGATTTACGCTTTGGCACAGAAACAGCTTTTGCATAAATTACCCTCGACGACGATAATGCTGGTGATTTATGGCGGCTGTGCTGTATTATTCACGCCGCTAACCACACCGCAATCCCTTCTCAGTTTGAGTCCGTTACACCTGAGTTTACTCCTCTTTTGTGGGTTAAATACCCTGATTGCGTATGGGGCGTTTGCAGAAGCCTTGGAACATTGGCAAGCCTCGCGAGTGAGTGCGGTCTTGGCGCTGACGCCGTTGGTGACATTAAGTTCAGTTTGGATTGCTTCACGCTTTATCCCTAGATGGGTTGCACCAGAACAGTGGACAGGTTTAGGGTTATTGGGAGCAATGTTAGTCGTGTCAGGTTCAATTGCGATCGCATTAGGGCGTCGATTACCTTGAAACACCGTTGGTCTTCCTGTAGGGGCAACCCGCTTGCATTCATTCACAACGCCAGTCCGGATAATTGGCTTGGGTCGCCCTTGGCTTAATTAAGTTTCATTACGGTAACTTCTGGGTGATAAATCAGGGTCATCAACTGCTTCATCCTACGCCAGGACTGGTTTTCACGGAAAAATTTAACTGGACGCGATCGCACGATTTGATGTTCAATATCACAATTATCCTGTGACGGAAATCTCTGGATCATTACGGGCGTCATCGCTTAGGATGCAATAGTTCATCTCAAACCTATCGTGGTTTAAAGGAAGGGGCATTATGAACACCTCTTGGATTCGCACCGCAACCATTACCGTCATTGATGTGGCTTTGCTTTGCACCGCCCCTCTATTAATTCAACTCTTTTCCCACTTGCCATAACTGGATTGACCGTTTCTCTGGGCGCTTGTGTAGATATTTTGCTTAGTCTCTATGTCTTTTTTACCCTACTGGCGTGGCACACCTTATTTGGTGGATTAGAATTGTAGGGGCGCATAGACGTGCGCCCGATTCAATGGCCAAGTCTAATTCACAATTTTAGCTGTGTCATACCAAGTTGCAGTCTAAGGTAGAATCTGTCATGCTGAGCAGAATGCAGTGAAACGGAATGACGCGAAGCATCTGTCCAGATTCTTCGCTTCGCTCAGAATGACATGATAAATCAAAATTGCGCTGCCATGCTTGTATTATTGTGAAGAGAGTGCCGCTGCCCATGACAGTCATCATGGTTGGAGCTCTAAGTCCTCTGCACCGTTAATATGGTAGTCACCAATAAAAATTTGCGGCACGGTGGCGCTACCACTGAAGTAAACGGCGGCATCTGCATGGCGTGAGTTGGCTGTAATGTCGTACTCTTGATAGTCATGAATGCTCATTTGTTTCAGGACGGCTTTTGCCCTGGCGCAATAGTTGCAATTTGGCTTAGTGAATAGGGTAATTTGAGCATTGCTCATGATAATTCTCCAGTAATTTGAATTGTGGTAGTCTTTTTTTCAGAGCAGATCGGAGCAGCGGCGCATGGGGGAGGGCGTGCTGCCAGCATGGTGATATTCATCAGTTGGTCAGTGTTCTAGGTGATCGACAGACGATGCTCAGGCGATCGCACAGACACTATGCATGATTTACTGGATTTGGGGTCGCCGTAGCCAAGCTACGCCAGCAGTAATGCAGAACAGAACAATGGCGGGTACTGGGCTACCGCCAACCAGGAACAGATGGGTAAAGACGCCACCGAGCATAATGCAAGCCAGCAGCAAGCCACCTAAAAATGCCGTGCGTGGCAGCAAAATCAGCCCTGCACCGATCACTTCCAAGACACCTGTTAAGTAGCGGAACCATTGACCCCAGCCAATGTCAGCAAATATTGACACCATCTTTTCGACTCCTGCAAACTTTGAACCACCTGCCAGAAAGAAGGCGATCGCAGCGGCAATTTGTAATACCCAAACCAAAATTTGTTTCCATCGAGTCGGTTGGGTTGTGCTTGTGTCCTGATTTTGTTTCTCAGTCCTGAGATCGCTTTTTTCGATTGTCGTCGTTTTCCACTGCGGCAATTGCTGTTTAAAGGCATCAGCATTGAGAGTGGTAAGATCGCAGGCAACATAAGCATCTGGACGCACCAGAATCGCGCTAATCGACTCTTGTAACTCTTCGAGCTTCAACTCTCGTGTTTTGCGATCGCTCTGATACTTACTATCAACGTGTTCGTGGGAGTCCCCATCTGAGCGCGTTAGCAAGATGGGGAGGGATAGCGGGACGCCGGAAGAATGGAGGTGTCCAACTTTTTAAGCTATGCACAAACCATTAGCCCTCCTGATTAACTCGACCTTGCTTGGGGCAAACTGCCCAATACGCTTCCAGGTGTGGTCGCAAACAGAGATGTTTTTGGTCTTTTCGGTGTCGGTAAATCCGCTGACGTAGCCAATATGGACTTTTCCAGCTTTCTGTGCTCTAACCAAATCACCGATTCTCATCCCAAATGGGGTAATTGTCCCACCCTTACGCTTTCTAATTCCGGACTTATCTGGAACCTCGAAGTGTAACTGGCGGCGGAAAAAGCCGTACTCTTTTCCCCGCTTCACCGCACCGGGGCGGGTGATGATCTTAAATGGGGAAGGAGTTACGGTAACGCTACCCTTGTGGGTGTAACCATGGGAATTGGAACCAGTAAACGGGACATATTTAATGAAATACCCGCAAGCCAATGTCACCCCGTCAACCGCGTGGGTTTCTGGTTTGGCTACAGACTTGTTAACCCTGTCTTTCTCTAACCCTAGTTGGGTTCGGAGTTGAGACGTGCCATTACCATCCTTTTGCCAACCGTGCCGGATATAGACAGGGGCAATTTTTTCCATCTGAGATATCGCCCAATTTTGACCTGTCATCACCGGGGAAAAGCCTTTACCCGACTTGGCGCGTTTGCGTTGGGAAAAGTCTATGTCGGCTTTAACCCGTTCATACCCAATTGCTGTTACTGGAAATATCGCCCCCAACTCCTTAACTACCCTTAACTCCAACTGCCGGGAGGCTTTAATAGATGGGGGGAGTTTACACTGTTTGCGGTTATCGAACCTGCATTGGCGATGGTTACGTTGTTTGAACGGAACATCCCGGTTGATCCGCCGTCCTCGCCGTCCCCGTCGCAACATGGCGCGGGTCTCCATCCGCTTTTTCACGCGACCAAAAGGTAGGATCAGATGCAGTTGCACTAGAGTGCATTTAGCCGACTGGATGCCGACGCCAGAATAAGACTTACCCGGATCGACTCCAACGGTAATGGGTTGCACGTCCTCAGCCGATGGTGGTGTGGTGAGCTGGACGTAATAGACGCCAAGGTCTGACCATTTTCCCACTGCCTTACCTTTCTTGACCCACCGTGGGACCCTGGAGGGCTTGGTAGGCATTAGGGGTTTTCCTTCTTCACTGATTACTGGAACACGATTCATAGAGATAATCCACTCGTGTAAATGTTTGTGTCTCTTAAGGCATTGATCAGGGTGTGTCCTGGCATTACCCAGCGTCTAGAGATTCCTAGACCTACATCTAATCCGAACTAGAGAAACGTTCGGAAGTGGTTATCCCTTACCAACTCATGCCCTATTCATGACTTCCTGGCAGGTTCCCTCTGCCAATCCCCGTCCTCACGAAGTAGGGCGGGGTTCATGAACCGTACCGCGCACGCCATCCTCCGTTTCGGTAAAGTTGGTCAGTGTACGCCCACGCTCAATTTCCACACCCAGTTCATTGAGGCGGCGTTCCATAATCGCTTCTGTATCAGCCTGGGGCAGAATCAGGATATAGGGAAACCGCGTGTCCAGCCCGTACATATTGGCTCGCAGTGGGGTTTTGGCGTTGGCGCTGAAGTCAATGCCGGGGGAGGTATAGCCGCGACGAACCATCTCGTCAGCAACACCGAGAATATCCATGAACTCCAATGTGCGGGCATGAACGACCAGTGCCTTACTGCGCGTAGATGGCTCAGTGCGACGTTCAATGATTCGCACCCTGATGTTGCGTCGGGCAAGTTCAATGGCGACAGTCATTCCCGTTGGACCAGCGCCTACAACTAGAACATCTATAGTTTGTGACATGAGAAATCTCCTGATTTGTTATTTGTCATTCGTATTGATTAATTTTGTAGAGATAGAGTCCTTGGCTTTGATTGGTGTTCACGTCGATGTAACAGCAAATAAGCCGCCGGAGTGAAGTACAATGCTAGGATGGGTGAACCCCCGATCCCCCCCGCGATCGCAATGGCTAAGGGTTGCCAGAAGGAACCGCCACTAATCAGTAAGGGAATAAATCCAACCATTGTGGTAATGGTGGTCGTTAGGACGTGGCGCGTGGCTTTAATCACCACCTCTACAACCGCTTGGCGATCGCCCTGACTCGCCCGTTCATCTTCATTAAAGGCAGACAGCACGATAATTGCCCCATTAATCGCAATTCCGACCAAACCCATCGTGCCGACAATCGCCATGAAGCCCATCAGCGAACCGAATGCCCAGAGGGAAAACTGCGCCATGCCGATGGAACCCATCGCTACAACCGCGATAATTCCAGCCTGTCGAAATGAACCCAGGGACAACACCAGCGCTGTCATCATTACCAGTACCAATAAGGGAACATACAACAGCAAATTCCCAACCGCCTGGTTGCGTTCGGCATATTCACCGCCAAACTCGTATCGGTATCCTGGTGGTAGTTCAACGTTCCTAGCTTTTAATTGGTGTTGCAAGTCACTTAGGACAGTTGCTGGTAAGACACCCGCCGTGATAAACGCTTGCACCGTGTTCACTCGCTGTTCCTCCCGACGGGCAATGTTTGCCAACTCCGGCAGCAGGTTAAACTCACCTAGAGCAGAGGTGGGACGGAAATCCCGGTCATTTGCCTGTTCTGGACGCAAATCCAACGAGGCAATTTGACTTAAATCAGCGCGATCGGTATTCGTTAACCGTACCCGCACAGGTAGACTTTCCGTCGCCTCCAGAATCGAACCCCCAACCGCGCCTTCTAAATACGCTTCCAGTTGTTGCGCGATCGCGGTATTATTTAAACCCGCCTGTTTTGCCTGTTCGTCATCCACATAAAGACCTAGTTTAGGCAGAGCTTCACTCAAATCATCGCGGACATGAATCACATCCGGGACTTCCGCTAAAATTCGCCGCACTTCCATCCCCAACCGCCTCAACTCCTGCAAAGAGGCTCCATAGATTCGCATCTCAACCGGAGCATTGTAGGGAGGTCCCTGTTGAAGCTGTTGGACGAGGATACGAGCTGAAGGAAATTCTCGATCTAATTCCTGTTGCAGTTGGTGAATTAACGATTGCGCTCCTTGGGCTGAATTCAGTTGCACCATCGCCTGAGCATAATGGGACTGATTCTGCCGTGATCCGGTAAAGTTGTAATAGAACTTCGGCGCACTTTCGCCAATAAACCAGTGAACGTCTTTAACATTGGTATGTGCCAGGATAATCTCCCTGGCTTGGAGCATCTGGGTTTGGGTGTGAGCGATCGCGGTTTGGGGAGCAAATTCGACTTCAATTTGAAATTGATCGCGATCAACGAGGGGGAAAAACTGCTCATCCAGCGTTCTAGCCGTGATCAATCCGATCAGAGGCACCAGCATCGTCAGCGCAATCCCCAGTAACGGTTTAGCCGTGATCCGATTTAATGTCCAGCGATAGACACGCCCCAATCGTGGTGAGGAAAGTCCTTCATTCCACCAGGCTCCCGGCTGCATCAGAACCAGTAGCATGGATTGGAATACATTTCGTTGAGACTGACGTTGGTGTTCAAATTGGGCGGCTTTTGCCCGACTGCGAGCTAACATGCGCCCAGCTAAAGCAGCAATGATCGTCAGCGAGAGCGCCAGTGAGGAAATCAAGGATAGAATTACACTCAGGGCAATCGAACCCACAAATTCCCCGGCTGGACCCGGTAATAGGTAAATCGGTAGAAACGTGAGTACGGTGGTTACGGTGGACGCCAGCAATGGCACCTTCAAGTAGTTAACGGCTTTGGTGACGGCTGAGAGGGGGTTTTCCCCAGCTTGCATCTCAACCTGAATTTCATCGACAACCACCACAGCATTATCAATCAGCAATCCCAAGGCAATAATCAGCCCCGTCACTGACATCTGCTGAATCGGAACCCCAACAACAGTCATCCAGCCAAACACGGCAAACACAGTGAGCGGTAGCGCTGCTCCGACAACGAGGGCTGAGCGCCAACCCATACCCACCAGCGCCACGGCGACAACCAGCAGGGCTCCAAATATCAGGTTAGACAGCAGGCTGCCAATTCGCTGCTCCACATATTCACTTTGGTCAAAAATTAGGTCTAGACGAATTCCTTGAGGTAAGCGATCGCCAAATGCGTCCAATTGCTGGCGAACATCCGTTGCCCAGTGGTCAATTCGTAATCCCGACTTCATCAGGATACCCAGCACCACGGCTGGCTTGCCACTAACCAAGGCTAAGTCAGTGGGGGGTTGCTGAATACCGCGATTGACTTGGGCGATATCACCCAGACGGGTAAACTGACCATTAGTGCTGGTTTGAATCGGAATTTGACGGATTTGCTCCAGCGTCTCTAACTCACTTTCCACCTCAATCGTCAGATTTTGTTCAGGGCTACGAAGTTGACCAGCAGTTACTTTGGCGTCACTTAAATTAACCTGATTTGCCAACTGCTGAGGCGAAAGTCCCACTGCTACCAAATCAGGTGCATTGACTTCCACAACAATTTCTTCATTCGGATCACCAAATAGTTCCACCTCTTGAGTTCCTTCAACGCCCCGCATAAGTACGGCTAATGCTTCGGCATAGCGGCGCAAGACAGCATAGTTGGGTTCATCAGATTGATTCCAGGTGATAGAGGCGATAATCGTGTAAGCTTTGATTTTCGCCTCATCTAACTCTGGAACTCCCGCCCCCGCAGGAAACTGGGCAGAGGCATCATCGAGTTCGTCTCGCACCTTCGACCAAATTGGCTGGGTATTGGTGACTTGATCGACTAGCTCAACGGATACTGTGGAAAATCCGACCCGAGAGTTGGATTCTAGGGTTTTAATTTCTTCAATTTCCGACAGTTCCGTTTCTAAGACTTCCGTAACCAGGGCTTCAACCCGTTGAGCATTGGCACCAGGATAGGCAGTTTTAACCACGGCGGTGCGCGAAATGAGTTCTGGATCTTCTTGCCGGGGTAGGGATTGAAAAGACGAGATGCCCCAGGCAATAATCATGATAATCGTGAGAATGAGTAAGCGAATATTGCGATAAAATGGGCGAACCATGTTGGTAATTAGGGAACAGGGAACAGGGAATAGGGAATAGAGAAATTTTCTCCTCAACCCTGGATAACACCGATGGGACGAACCTTTTGCCCAGGTACGAGTCGATGAGTCCCATTAGCCACAATGCGATCGCCAGCTTGCAATGTGCCTCGGACTAACACGCGATCGCTCTTCTGATGCAGAATCTCGACGGATTGCTGTTGGATTTCGTAGAGTCCTGGCTCTGTATTCTCAGATTGAGTTAATACATAACAGATCCATAGTCCCCGAATTCCTTGACTGAGCGCTTCTGTGGGTAGCCAGTATCCCTGTGTGGGAATGGTTTCAATTAAATCCACCCGCACGGTTTGTCCTGGATTAATCTGAGAAATTGCCGAACGCTCTAAATCCAACACGACGACTTGAGTGCGAGTGTCTGGGTTGACTTCTGGCAAGATGGAGGAAACCGTCGCTGTGTACGTCTCAGAACCAATCTGTACGGTTTGAGAACTCCCGATTGGTAACGAGTTTGCCATCCCTTTGGGCATACCGATACGAGCTTCGGGAGCGGCATTTTCGACCAAATTAATCACCGACTGTCCCGCTCTCACCACTGTCCCTTCATCAACGTGGCGGGTTGCCACAATTCCGGCAAACGGTGCTTTCAGGGTACTTTTGGCGATGGTTATGTCTAAATCGGCAATTCTGGCATCAAGCTGCTGCACGGCGGCTTGTTGAGCGGCAATTTGTTCCCAACGGGTGCCATTGAGCAATTCTTCGAGGTTACTGCGGGCTTGTTCTAACCGCGCCTCTAATGCTTGGGCACCATAGGTATATTCATCGAGTTCTTCTTTCGAGATTGCCCCCTCACGATACAAAAACTCCCGCCGCTGGCGCTGCACTTGTTGCAGTTTGAGTTGCTCTTCTACATCGCGCACGGCGGCGCGGGCGGCATTAATATCTTCTGGGCGAGGACCGGCTTTGAGTTCCACCAGTTGCGCTTGAGCGCGGGCTTTTTCGGCGTTAAGCTGTTGACGCTGGGTTTGTAGATTACGGGTATCAAGGCGAGCCAGGGGTTGTCCGGTTGCCACGCGATCGCCTTCTTTGACTAAGACTTGGACGAGTTCCCCACTACGCTCAAAGCCCAAATCGCTGGCTCGTAGTGCCGCAATTTCCCCGGTATAGGTGCGGGATACCTGATAGCTATCGACAGGTTGAACCGTGAGTGTTTCTACGGGTAAAATCCGCGACGCTCTAGATTCCACAGTTTGCGGTGCTTGATTCGTTAGACGCCAAGTGGCAATTGATATCCCAGCCAGCAATAACACGCCTGTCGCTCCTAATATGACGAGCAAACGGGGATGCTGACGGCGAAACCGCCTCCAGGTTGTTAGTGAACTAGATGATTCCGCCGCAGATGGGTCAGGCGATAGGAAGTGTGAAGTCATAATATCTAACATAGTATCACAATTCATTCAAACGTTTGTTTTAATTAAGCCCAATATATCTAAATAACCGTTGCTAGCCGTGGCTGTCTCCACTAAGACTTGTAAATAGCTGATGATTGGCTCAACTAGAACGCCTTCAGGGTTTCTTATCAGCCCACACTGACTTAGGGTTCAACATAGGGGGCTAACCTTGATAGGGAATAAGCCAGTACCTTTGATTCAAACGTTCGTTTGATAGTATTAAAACGTATGTTTGAAACAATTGCAAGAGTAAGGATAAAAAAATCTGCTCTAGCCCTTGTTGAAGCAGGGCTGTTACCTTGTCGCATCCGAGAGTTATTTATTGTCAGGAACAATTTAGATGCGTTGGTGCGTTACGCTGTCGCTAACGCACCCTACTGGCGTGACCCACCTTAATTGTGACTTTAGAAAAATGCTACAACCCTTACCTTACAATGCTTTGCGCGAATTTGCTATTACACCATTTTAGCTGGGTCACGCCACTACAATTAAGTACAATTAAGCGCTGAAATATTTGGCTACGGGATGATAGGTAACGATCGCGGTGGTGGATTGTTCTGGATACAGTTGTTCACTTTCATCCATGTACAGGTTGATGCGATCGCACGCCAACAACTCCAGTTGCTTGTACTGATCCTGGATATTCGGACAAGCGGGATAGCCGAAGCTGTAGCGCGAACCCTGATACCGTTGCGCTAAGACATCCCGAATCGTGTCTGGTTCTTCCCCAGCAAAGCCTAACTCCCGGCGAATTCGGGCGTGTGTCCATTCGGCTAAGGCTTCTGCCATTTGTACCGCGAAACCGTGATAATAGAGATAATCGGTATACTGATCCGATTCAAATAACTGCTTGGCGTATCGGGTAGCCACTTCCCCCACGGTTACCGCCTGCATCGGGAAAACATCGATAAGTCCGGAGTCTTTCGGTGCAAAGAAATCGGCAATACATAGCCGTCGTCCCGATTTTTGGCGCGGGAATTTAAAGGTGGCGATGGGTTCCCATTTCTCTGGATCTTTCTCACCCTCTTGATTCATCAGATCCGGATCAAACAGATGCAGAGAGTTTCCTTCCGATTGGCAAGGAAAATAGCCATAAATGATTTGCGGATGTAATAGGTTTTCCGCTACAACCCGCTTTTTCCAGTCGTCGAGAATCGGATGGACTGTCTCTTCCAGAAACTGATTATACTCCTCACGGGATTGGTCTTTTTGTTTGCGGAATTGCCATTGTCCAGCAATTAGCGCCTGCAAATCTAGATACCAAAATGCCTCATCAATGGGTATATCTTCGGGTTGCAAGATCCGAGTTCCCCAGAATGGCGGGGTTGGGCGATTAAGGTCTAAGGTGATATGTTCAGAACGGCGGGTATCTTCCACCTCTGGAACCGATTGTTTCGCCGATGACTGCGGCTTCTCTTTCTTCTGATCAGATTTGCCGTTTTCCGAGGGCTGATCGCTGCCATTGGGACTGTCATCCACTTCATCTAAGAAGCCTTTTAAATCATCCCACTCTTCGGCGGCTTTAGCGGGCATGAGTTTATCCATGAAGTGTAAGTCGGAAAACGCATCTTTGCCATACACGACTTTTCCTTTATAAGCAGACTGACAATCCTGATAGACAAACTTCGGCGTCAACGCTGCACCGCCTAAAATGACAGGAACGGTGATTCCTTGTTCATTAAAGGTTTCTAGGTTATCTTTCATAAATGCCGTGGATTTCACCAGCAGCCCACTCATGGCAATACAATCGGCATTATGTTCTTTGTACGCTTCGATAATATTGTCTACGGGTTGCTTAATTCCCAGATTTACCACCTTATAGCCATTATTGGTGAGGATGATATCCACTAGGTTTTTACCAATATCGTGAACATCCCCTTTCACCGTGGCAATTACCATGATTCCCTTGGCGTTATTGTCCCCGTCTTCTTTTTCCATATACGGTTCTAAATACGCCACCGCCGCTTTCATGGTTTCGGCGGATTGTAAGACAAAGGGAAGTTGCATTTGTCCAGAACCAAAGAGTTCCCCGACAACTTTCATCCCATCTAAGAGGAAGGTATTGATAATGTCCAAAGGTTGATAGGTTTCTAAGGCTTTTGCCAGACTATCATCTAAGCCAATCCGTTCCCCATCGATGATGTGACGCTTGAGGCGTTCCTCAATTGGCAGATTTTCATCCACCGTGCGATCGCGCTTCGTGGTTTTGCCTTCAAATAGCTGAGTAATCTCCCCTAATGGATCATAGGTGCAGATATCGCCATCAAACTCCCGTTGATCATAAATCAGTTTCCGGCAAATCTCTTGATGTTCGGGTTCAATTTTCGCCAGGGGTAATATCTTACTGGCGCTAACAATGGCTGCATCTAACCCCACCGCCATGGCTTCATGGAGGAACATGGAGTTTAAGACTACCCTCGCGGCGGGATTGAGTCCAAAGGAGATATTAGACACCCCTAAAATAATATGACATCCGGGTAATTCGTCCCGCATCCGGCGAATGGATTCAACCGTCGCTTTCCCATTGCTTCTGTCTTCTTCAATCCCCGTCGAAATCGGTAACGCCAAGGGGTCAAAAAAGATTTCATGGGCGGGAATCCCATAATCTATCGCTTGGTAATACGCCCGTTGTGCGATCGCGAATTTTCGGTCAGCGGTTCGCGCCATCCCCTCTTCGTCAATTGTCCCGACAATTACACCTGCGCCATACATTTTGGCTAACTCTAAGACTTTCAGAAACCGTTCCTCCCCATCCTCATAGTTGGTGGAATTGAGGATACATTTCCCCCCGGCGACTTTTAACCCCGCCTCCATCTTTTGCCATTCTGTGGAGTCCAGCACTAGAGGTAAGGTAACATTGGTGACTAAACGGGAAACCAATTCATGCATATCCTGTTCCCCATCCCGTCCCACATAGTCCACATTCACATCGAGGACATGGGCACCTTCGCGTACCTGCGCCCTAGCTAAGGCGACTAATCCATCCCAGTCTTCTTCATTCAATAAAGTACGGCATTTTTTCGACCCACTGGCATTTAAGCGTTCACCGACAATTAGGAATGAGTTATCCTGCTCATAAGGTTGGGTGGAATAAATCGAAGCAGCGGCGGGTTCGTACTCTGGATGACGTTCTTTGGGCGTCAGGGTTTGGGCAATTTCAGCTAATTGTTGAATATGTTCGGGGCGGGTTCCACAACAGCCGCCAATCACCTGGACACCCAAGTCTTCGATAAAATGCATTAACGCCATTCTTAGTTCCATCGGCGTTAATTTATAATGGGCTTTCCCGCCCACATTTTCCGGTAATCCCGCATTCGGGATACAAGACACCACAAAGGGCGAATGCTGGGACAAATATTTGATATGATCCTTCATGCGATCGGGTCCCGTGGCGCAATTGAGACCGAGAATATCAATGGGATAGCGTTCCAAAATCGCCAGGGCTGCACCAATTTCGGTTCCCACCAGCATCGTTCCCTGAACTTCCACGGTTACCGATACCATAATCGGGCGGCGTTCCCCTTTCTTACGAAACACCTCCTCCACCCCATTCAGTGCGGCTTTAATTTGCAGCACATCCTGACAGGTTTCAATAATCATTAAATCCACACCGCCATCGTAGAGTCCTTCGGCTTGTTCGACAAAGGCGGCTTGCATCGTGTCAAAATCAATATGCCCCAATGTCGGGAGTTTCGTGGTGGGTCCAATGGAACCTGCGACAAACCGGGGTTTTTCGGGTGTGGAGAATTCCGCTGCGACTTTTTTGGCGAGTTCCGCTGCGGCTTTATTCAGGGAATAGGCTTGATCAGCTAAATCATATTCTGCCAGAACAATCGACGCCCCACCAAACGTATCCGTCTCTATCACATCCGCCCCCGCTTCCAGGAAACGGCGATGTACCGTCGCCACGGCTTCGGGTTTGGTGTGAACCAGATACTCATTACATCCTTCATACTTCGCCCCACCAAAGTCGGCGGCGGTGAGGTTTTGGGTTTGCAGGTTGGTTCCCATCGCGCCATCGAAGACGAGAACCGGGCGTTGGGGACTATGAAGGCGAGTTAGGAAGGCACTGTTCATAACTGTCTTGGCAATCTGGGTGTAGATAAATATTAGTGTAGGTGCAATGTATGACCACAGACAACCTGGAGTGAGGGGTGACGGGGCGATGGGGTGATTGGGTGAGGGGGCGATGGGGCGCGATCGCACGATTAGACCCCATCCATACTCTAAGCTGTCATGCATTTATGGTGGGTTACGGCGGATATTAAATTAAAGTGCCACAAATTAACTCGAGCCTAAGCCCAAAGCTGAGAAACAAGAACAATCCGAAAAAAATTAGTTGTTTTTTTGTATAGTGCTTTACCTTTTTTGACTACCATAGTACGTTTGTTTCCCTCAGTCCCACCTAGAGACTTTCCAGGGAGTTTAGCAGAAACAGTTGGTTCCCCAATCTCAACCAGCGCTCACACCGCTGCAAACTCAGCAAACACTTGCTCAATCACTTTTTGCGCCTTAGTATCCAGAGAATGCCAATCCACTTCACCCTCCTGATCAATTAGGCTAATATCAATCTCAACCTCCTGGCTTTCCAGTTCAGAATGAACCGGGGTGTACTCCTGAAAACAAACTTGAAAGCATAACTCCCATAAGTTAATACAAACCGAATGATCAGGCTTTTCTAAACAGACTTCATGACCCGGTATCGGCGTCTGTACGTCCTTATACGTGGCTTTCCAGGTGGTTTTCTCAAGTTGCTGGCGAATATGATCAACGATACGGATTAATGCGGGTTGCATTAATAGTCCCGCTTGTTCCCACGCCTGGGTTGTTTTAAATTTGGGTTTCATTCTGAACGTCGAGAGGGAGGAATTCAGCAAACAACAATGTTAAGACTATTGAGTGGATTTGGTTTCGTGACGGGAGCCACTTACCCGTTGCGCGTGTTGGCAGTTTTCCGACGCACGCCACGTCTGTGGGGATACATGATTACTCCAATTTTGGTGAATGTGTTCATCGGTATTGCTCTGTACGCCGGATTACTGGTGTTGGGGTGGCAACAGGTTGACAGTCTTACGCTTAGTTTATCGCAATGGTTGAATAATGCGATCGCCAGTCTTCCCCCTTGGCTGAGTTTCCTGGGTGTCTTGGCGACGGGGATCAATTGGCTGCTGGATTTTTTCTTGGTGATTGGCTTACTGCTGATTACGGGATTTTTGCTCGTCCAATTTGGCGTCTTACTGGGGGCGCCATGGTATGGTCAACTCTCGGAACAGTTAGAAGAAATCCGCACGGGTCAAATTCACACGGTAGAGGTGGGCTTTATCCAGGATATTTGGCGAGCGATTTTATTTGAGTTGAAGAAGCTAGTACTGGGAATCAGCGTCGGTGTCTTGTTGCTGCTGATGAATATTCTGCCAGGGATTGGTACCTTAGCCGCCGCGATTGGTGGGATTATCCTCACCGCTACCGTAACTTGTCTTGACTTTCTTGATGCTCCCTTAGAACGCCGCCGTTTACGGTTTCGCTATAAGTTAGGAATTGTGTTTAAAAGTTTACCTGCCAGTGCGGGATTTAGTTTAGTCTGTATGGCGTTGATTACGGTGCCATTGGTGAATCTGGTTACCATTCCTTTATGTGTCGCATCCGGGACATTGTTTTTTTGTGATCGCGTCTTACCTAAGTTACCTCAATCTCTGGCAAAACCCAAGTCTGATTGAACGATAAATAACCTTTCTCTAAGACGGGAGGATATGTATGATGAATGGAGTCGATAACGCTGTCTTTCTCGATACTTTCTCAGACAGGGATTGGCACAAAGAAACTGAGGGTACGATAAAAAAAATAAAAAAACGGTGCTTTAGCCCGTTTTTTTAATATCTGCCTAGAATTTTTGGTTATTGATGTCAAGGACTAGTCAAGTGAATTACACATCAGCCTTTTTGCCGCGCTTGCCTAAGCCCAAAGCACCTGCCATAGCTAAAGCACTTAAGCCCAAAACGGTTCCCGGTTCGGGGACGCCCATCTTTTCCGCCTGTAGGAGGACACCATCACCAGTAGAAAAGTTAAGGCTGTCAGGGTTACCGAGCTGAACGACAAAGGAGCTGACATCTGTAAGCATTACGGTCTGAATTGCATCATCAGGTCCACCTTCTAGGAGACCATCCTCGAATTCCTCGCCGTTAACCTCTAGGATGCCACTGACGAAATCGTCTTCAACATCAAAGAAGGAAAGATCCAGTTTCATGACTTCAATGGCTTCGGCAAATTCAAACCGGAAGCGACCGACCTCTAATTCGCCACCTTCCACAGGAGCGCCATTTTGGAGGGCTACCGGTCGCAACCAAAACTCTTCTACCACTTCCGGATTAGTACCTGCATCCCTTTCGGAGAAGGATATACCAAGAGGATAGTTATTGGCAGTACCGCCGAGGTCAACGAATAGACGACTTAAATCAAAGCTAGGATCTAGATCATCGAAAGGCAGACTGGTTACGGTGTAAGGGTGATCAAACGTCTCGGGGTCAAGGCAGTCTGCCTCAGCCACGATGCAGCCTAGATTTTTCGTCTTGATTTCTCCCTCCACATCCTGTGGAACTAGATTTCCCGCAGAAGCTGAAGGCGCCAGAAAACCTGCGGTTACAGCAGAAGCAGCAACAAGTGAAGCTACAGTGGTAGAGTGACGAAACAGATCTGATATAGATTTCATTTTATTTTAGGTATTTTTCGTTAAAGGTGGTAGAAGTGAGCTTTTTCCTCTCACCTGAAAATAAAGATAACACGGGTACCAATTTTTTCTATAAAGTTTTGATGAACTTTATATAAAGTTTCTGTCAAGCTCCTGTAAAGTAAGTTAAGTCAAGACGGGGAGCAGGGCTGTAGGAGCGGGTTTTACGGCTCGCCTTTCGATGTCCGATAACTTGACTCAACCCGCCCCTTAGCCGCCGATCTGGATCTTGATTAGACTTTAAGGACGGTTGCTGATTTCAACCGCTTTTCCGAATTTATCACGGTATTGCCGCTGGTTAGGGATGAGGGTTAGCGATCAAAATAGTCGTTATTTCCTTTTACCAGGCAACAAGACATCCTGCCCTTCTGCCTTCTGCCCTGGAACCTTCTACCTTTTGCTATAAATCAGTGACTGATCAATACATTAGCTGTGCCAACCTTTAAGCCATCCTCAATATAGCCCAGTATTTCTAATTCCTGACCTGCAATTTCATGAAATTGCTTTACCTCCGATTCAGTTAACTCTTTTTTCCAGCGTCCTTGACTTGACTGATCAATGGATTTGGATAATTTGCGAAACTCTTGGCGAGTATCTCGAGTGATGGTGTTCTGGGAATAGTATTGAGGCTCGATCTGTCTGGAATCATATTCTTCCCCAATAAAATTCATGATTTGCCTAACCACCCGTTCTGGATTATTGGTTAAGTCTTCATACTTAACGTCAAAAATATTGTCATTCTCTCCCTGTCTTAGTCTGGCATTTATACATTTTTTCCAGTAGGACGCATAACGGACAATACTCTGTCCTTGGGGAACGTTTTGGTGATGACGCGCTGAACAATAACCATCTCGTCCATCACGAAAAATATTGATAAACTTGGCGTTAGGAAAGTGCTTTAACAAAAACTTCAGCCTCAAAACATGCTGAGGAGTTTTTTCAATAAAACGCTGACCTCCCGTTTGTTGAGTGATCTGTTGAGTGAATTTATCGTAAAATTGCACAATGTCTTGGGACTGTTCAATTAAATCAGCTATGTCTGTCGTGGTAAATCCTTCATAGGTAAATCCATAAATATCCCGGTACATGAACAGCCCAGTTTCATACCCAAAACTACTCAAATTAGGATGAGCGCCTAAAATCAATTTCATCAGGGTTGTGCCACTGCGAGGCGCACCAAATACGAAAATATGGGGTTGATGAGAAATTGTCTTCGGTAGGCGCAGGAAAATGTTTTTAGGAATGGCTTGGGGATGTTTTAAAAAAGAGCGAATAGCTGTAATAAGAGGCATGGAGCTAACCTTTGAGTATTTTTCTTCGATCTGATAATATTAAAATCTTAGTAGAAGATAATTAGGAATTAACCTAAGATAAAGAAAAGTTAATAATTCCTTGACTCGAATCGGGTCGCAACAACCTGTATTAGCATGGAAGGATGACAATTGTTTGATAATCAGGTATGGAGTACAAACAACTGGGTGATAGCGACCTACGGGTTTCAGACATTTGTCTGGGAACCATGACCTATGGTCAGCAGAACACTATAGATGATGCGAGAGAGCAACTGGACTATGCGATTTCCCAAGGGGTTAACTTTATTGACACCGCAGAAATGTATCCTGTACCGGGACGGGCGGAAACTCAGGGGAAGACAGAAGAGTATATTGGCGAGTGGTTAGTTAAGCAACAGCGCGATCAGCTAATTGTGGCGACTAAAATTGCCGGTCCCACATCTCGGATGAGTTGGATTCGGGGAGAAAACCACCGGATTGACCGCCCGAATATCGAGCAGGCGTTAGAAGACAGCCTGAAACGCCTGCGTACTGATTATATTGACCTCTATCAAATCCATTGGCCCGATCGCTATGTTCCCTTGTTTGGCGCCCCCGATTACGATCCCAAGCATGAACGGGACACCGTACCTATAGCTGAACAACTGGAGGTATTCGCTGATTTCATCAAAGCCGGAAAAATTCGCTATTTGGGGTTGAGTAATGAAACCCCTTGGGGTGTGTGTGAGTTTTGCCATGTTGCCAAGCAGCTAGGATTACCCAAAGTGGTGTCGATTCAAAACGCCTACAGCTTGGTTAACCGCATCTTTGATATTCACTTGGCGGAAGCCTGTCGATTTAATCAGGTGGGGTTACTCGCCTATAGTCCCTTAGCCTTTGGCTTGCTGACGGGTAAATATCTCAACGGTATCCCAGAAAAGTCACGGCTAGCCCTATTTCAAGGATTTGGGGGGCGATATGAGAAAGCCAATCTCACCGAAGCGGTGAAGGAGTATGTGAACATTGCCCATAAGCATAACCTGACACCCGCCCAGTTAGCCTTAGCCTTTGTGCGATCGCGTTGGTTTGTCACCAGTACGATTATCGGTGCAACCACCATCGAACAACTTAAGGAAAATCTGAGTGCGGCTGAGGTGACATTGGATCAGGATATCTTGGCAGAAATTAACGCTGTTCACGCCCGGTATCCGAATCCGACGCCCTGAGGGTGATGGGGAGAGGGGGAGATGGGGGAGATGGGGGAGATGGGG
>CAZNNK010000004.1:0-25306 GCA_964574085.1 uncultured Coleofasciculus sp. | reverse complement strand
CAACTACCCCGTAAAATTACTGCTGGTTTTGGTAAAATCGGACGCCGGATGTTTCACCTCGTAAGCATTCAACTTATTATTTAGTTCTCGAATGCGGCGGGAGAGTAAGCGGATAATATTAATCGCAATTCCTGGCGTCTCATCAATGGCATCATACAATTGCAATTGAGTCAGCATCAGACATTCGCAGGTTTCCAGGGTTGTCACCGAAGCCGAACGCGGTTCAGCATCAAACAGTGACATCTCGCCAAAACAAGCACCTTGCCTCAGATATGCCAAGTCGCGATCGCCGATGTGAACCCGCACGGAACCGGATACCACAATATACAGCGATCGCCCTTCTTCTCCTTGGGTGACAATCGTATGGTCACTGGGAAATGATAGCTCATCCATAACCGAAGCAACGCGCACCAGAAAATCGTCCCGCAATTCCTGAAAAATGGGGACGCCCCTGACAAAAAGTAAACGCTCAACGCTGGTTAACATGGGGTTAGCGGGTAGCTGCTGGAGATTGGTGCTAAGTATAGCCGAACAAAGGTCTAGTTTACTTTATCCCACTTTGACTGATAATAAAGCAATTAAGGGGGTTCTCCAGAAGTTATGGTGATCAGGAAAAGTTATTGAATTTGGTCAAAGGCTTGCTGGATAAGGATTTTCCTGTTAAGAGTTCCCTGCCCGTGAGTTCCCTAAAAACTAGAGTTTCCACCACAAGTACCAAAGAGGCAAAACCGTAGGGTGGGCATTGCCCACCAGCCTGAAGTCAATACCGTTCAACTTAACTCACCAGACCAAATTCGCTACTCATCTGCTGCGCCACCGCCGCCACTAACCGATCAGAATCATGTTTGAGCATCGGGAGTAACTCAATACAAGAACGGGGCGATGCGGCTTTCAAATAGGTTAAAACCGCTTCTCGGACAAACCCCGTGGGATGACGCAGACAGACTAATGTTGCTTCCGGCGTCAAACTCACATGAGCCCCCCGTGCTAAATGGAAACAACAAGCCAGCGTCCAATCCGAGAGAAAATGACGAAACTCAATCAATCGTCGCAGGCGATCGCTGGGAGTCATCGGTTGATAAGACACCAATTCCTCTAAACACGCCAGCTTTTCGCCAAAGGAACGGCGATCAAACAGGGCTAAAAAGGCTTGCTTTTGGGGAATATCTATGGTATTGTCTAGAATTTCTAATCCCATCGCCATATTGGAACGGGACTCCGATTCCAGATTAAAGGATGCCGCCTGAATTGCACCAACGGGATAAAGAAACTTCATCAGCAAAAAACAATTCTCTAGCAGATCCTTTTGCTGATCATTTAACGCCCGCCGCAGCAAATCTGCCTCCTGTCCACTGATCAGTTCTGGCTTCAAATCCACCAAGGCGGCGTACACCTGACCCAAAAACAGTAGTTCTTGCTCAATTAACGTCTCAATCCCACTGCGTCCCAACCGATCTAATACGGCATCGATTCCTTGCTCATTGGGAATTTTCAGTAAGCTGCGGAGAATATTACGACGGCTGATCCCCCAACTTGTCATTAATTGTTGCACCAGATGATTCAAGGCATCAGGTGTGCCAATTTCCGCCAACGCTGTCCACGCTTGTACCCGAACTAAATCCGGTTTATGGATATCGTCTGCCAACTCCAGCAGTAACGGAATCGCTTCATTCCCTAGACGCACCAACGCCATGCGAGCCGCTTCACGAGTCGATTTGTAATAAAGTCCCCGGACTAGCGACGGGTAGAATTCCTCCAAATGGGTTGCTGCAATCACCTCTAATAAAGCGCAACGCACGCGCAACGACTCATCTTTTAACAGATGGGGAATATAAACTCTCAAGGCTTGCAAATACTCTGCCTCTCCTAAAGCCCGTGTCCCCATCACCCGTTCTCGTTCCCGTTTTGAGTTCACCATGCGCCGCAGGATATCCGTTGCTTCTGCCTTCTCTTGCGGGGTTCCCCGACGCAAAATAATCGCGGCAGCGGTGGAGCGCACCATGGGATCAACAGTGCCATGGAGATAGGGTTTAATCGTATTAATATCCAATTCCGGTTGAGTCAGCCAAACATAGCGCAGCGCCAGCGCCAACACTTCTGGCGGCGGTTTCTGCTCAATCAAGACTTGCACATCCCGACAATAGGCGGGGTTGGGATACTCCAACATTGTCTCTAGACTCTGACACTGGAGCGCAATCGACAGGCGAGGCAAAAGGGGAGCCAGTACCTCACCCACATTCGTGGGATCAATCTGGGATAACAGTTGAATGCAAGAGCGTTTATCGGCTTCCGTACCCGGTTGTTCCAGGGTTTCAATCACCGTGCGCTTGAACGCCTTTAAATCTACATCCGAAAACCCTAAGCGTCCTTGTTCAGCGCTATCAACGAGCAAGGTAACGTAACTCGAGCGCATCGACCAAGCACTCAGCAACCAAATCAGGGAGAAAAACACAATGGCAAGAATAAACATACCACTTTGCCATTGCTGAATTTGGGCTTCCGGCTGTCCCGGAAATAGGTGATGCAACAGCCAGATCCCGGCAAGCATCGTAATGCCCGTAACCCCCGTGGTTATGGGTTCAGCAATTCCCTGTACCCGGGTTTGCACGGTATTACGAATTCCTTCGGGTATCGGTTGAAACAAGAACGGTTCAATTCCAGCAATTAAGGTATAGCGCAGCAGTTCGTCAATAAATCGCAGGAAAATTAGACCGATAAAGAGTCCCGTCAGAACTCTGGGGATGGTGATGACTGAACCCAAGAGCTTAATCACCACATCCAGTACACCACTCAATGTGATTAAGCCCATAATCGCTAAGGATGCGGGTAGCATCATCGCGGCGACAAAGACGCCCAAACGTTCCACGGCGCGACTAGACAGGAACCACTGAGAGGTGAGTTCAAATATCCCGACAATCCCACCGAACAAACCCAAGAACCCAGCAATATCTGAGGCTTCTAAATTTGCCTCTAATTGACCCAGATACTGAAACTCGACCAACAAATACAGGGCTTCGCCGAGAATAAAAAAGGCAAATAACGGCACAATATAGCGTTGTAAATGTCCCGTGGTGCGGCGAACCACGAATTCTTGGTCATCCTCTTCCCAGTCGTGGGTGGGTAAGTTGGGAAAGGCTTGCTGGTAGCGTTGGGTTAAATAAAATAAGGTGCTGGCGCCAACTATCATCATTAACGCCGCCACCACGAGAACGTTTTCAATCGTGCCGACAACGAACAACAATAGGGGTAGGGAAAAGCCGGAAATAACATCAGCCACTAAGAGTCCCGATGAGACAATCGGATAAGTGCGCTTAATTTCCCGGATATTGAATAATTGATTCGCCGCAACTTGAGAGTTGAGATCATTGAGAACTTCGACCGCATCCATCCACAATCGCAACAGAAAAACGGTACCCAAAGCGATTAAACCGTTTAAATAGCTCAAGCCTAGGGTCAACCGTAAGATCAACAAGGGTACGCCCGTTAGGAACGCGACTGTGACCAAGACACCCCTCATCGGTACCCGTTCTTGTAGCCAGGAGTATAAGACACCTAGTCCAGACACCATCAGGGAGCTGGCGATATAAATAACGGGTAACCACTTCGCACCGTACTCGTCCAAGAATAGCGCTGTCGCACTATACTCAAACCAAAGCAGTCCAACAGAGGTAGCGGTGTAGAAGGAGAACATCAAGAAGGTTCGTTCACCTTCTTCTGGACGAAGATTGACCCATTCTAGGATTCGCCGTACCCATTCATTTTGAATACGAGTACGAGTTTGCAGTTTCATCTTCACTCGTGTTATACCCTGCCTTCAGCGAAGCAAGGCGGGGAGGAATAACGGTCAAATCAATCTCTTCACGAGGGGACGATTTGACAATTCAACCGTTGACACAAATAAGCGTGTTTCGCTGCAACGGTTGAACATTTGAGGCTGTGAATTGCTACTAATGACCAATGAACCCCATTCTTATTTTTTGGGAGAGAGTAGCATCATCATATTACGACCTTCGCGTTTAGGGGCTTGCTGCACTTCGGCAACGTCCTTTAAATCCATTGCCATGCGCTTGAGCAAGTCTTCGGCTAAGTTGGCGTGCTGAATTTCTCGCCCCCGAAAGGTAATCGTAGCTTTAACTTTATCTCCTGATTTCAGAAAGCGCCCAGCCGCGTTGACGCGCACTTTGTAGTCATGATCATCAATCTTATAGCGCATCTTGACTTCTTTGACGTCCGCCGTGTGTTGCTTCTTCCGGGCTTCACGGGCTTTCTTCTCCTGTTCAAATTTGTATTTGCCGTAGTCCATGATGCGGCAGACTGGCGGATCTGCCTTATCGCTAACCAAAACCAGATCCAACTCTTTTTCCTCGGCGATGCGTAACGCCTCTTGAGGAGGAATGATTCCTAGCTGTGTGCCATCGGTATCAATGGCACGAATCTTAGGATAGCGGATTCTTTCGTTGATTTGGGGTAGATCGCGTTGGCGTCTTCTATCACTCACGGGTGTCTACTTGAATTTCTAGTTGTTAAGGGTTTGATAAAAAGTAAGCGGATTTTACTTGCCATTCTACTGACTCTGATCCGGTTTCTGTCCATCTTTTTAACCTAACTTCCAAATTGCCGGGGGATTACCGAGAAATCCTCCCTCAAAGACGGACTATTTGCAGCGTTTGTTCGTCCTGATTTTTCTTTAGGTTAAGGGACATCTGCCCTGGAGAATAACATCGAGAAACTACTACAATAGGAGGTGAGGTTTTGTAAACGTTTTTTAAGTTGAGGCATGGTGTGAACCCATCGATATCGTGGCAGCAACGAGTCGGCAATCAACGAGACTGGGTTTGGCAAGGTTGGCAAACTCGTTACACCTATATTCGTCCACCGCAGTCTCATTCAACCTTGGCGTCTCCCGTTCTGCTGCTGCACGGATTTGGCACTTCTATCGGACATTGGCGTCACAACTTACCTGTACTGGGTCAGAACTACCCTGTTTATGCGCTGGATCTGTTGGGGTTTGGTAGTTCGCGCAAAGCTAGTACAAGGTATACGATTGATTTGTGGGTCAATCAAGTTTATGAATTCTGGCGAACCTTGATCCAACACCCCATCGTGTTAGTGGGGAACTCGATTGGTTCACTGGTGGCTCTGAGTGCAGCCGCTACTCACCCGGAAATGGTGAAGGGACTGGCTTTGATTAATTTGCCGGATTTTTCCTTGCGAGAGGAGACACTTCCGGCTTGGCTGCGACCCGTGGTATCAACGGTTGAGGGTTTAGTCGCATCTCCTGTAGTTCTGCAAAGTCTTTTTTATCTGCTGCGACGCCCATCCATTGTCCAGAAATGGGCAGGACTCGCCTATGCTAACCCCAAGGCTATTGATGCCGAATTAGTGGACATTCTCACCAAACCAGCTCGCGATCGCGGCGCGGCGGCTACCTTCAGTGCGCTGTTTAAAGCGATGACCTCATCTAAATTTGGTCCTCCGGTCAAATCAGTTTTGCCGACTTTAGACCTTCCTTTACTGTTAATTTGGGGGCGTCAAGACCGGATGATTCCTCCCCAGTTAGCCCAGCAATTTGCCGCTCTCAACCCGAATATCAAGTTAATTGAGTTGGATAATGCGGGTCATTGTCCTCACGATGAATGTCCAGAACAGTTCAACCCGATTCTACTCGATTGGTTAGCTGGGATTTAGTTAAGTAGATAGGCACAATAAAAGTTAATGGCTCTGATCGTCATTCGTCATTCGTCATTCGTCATTTGTCATTTGTTGATTGTTCATGGTTCATTGGTAATCCTCTTCCCCAGCTCCCAGACGTAGCATGCTACGTCTCTACATTGCTCCCCCATCTCCCCCAACTCCCTGCCCCCTGCTCCTCTAGGTTAAAATCAAAGCGGAATGTGAAAAGTCTCCCGCGTCCTTTGAGCTTATGAACAGCGCTGATTTTACAGATACCTTACAATGGACACCTGAAGCTAAAGCGAAACTCAAAAAAATACCTTATTTTGTGCGTACTCAAGCTCGACAACGGATTGAGCATTTAGCTCGTGAGGCGGATTTGGATGTTGTTACCGTGGAAATTGTCGAGCAAGCTAGGGTTGAGTTTGGTCAATAGTAAGTAACTCGTGCAGGCGGGCGCAAGGAAAGCCTGCTATTTTCTAATACATTACGTTCTGTAAATAGTCCTCAAACCCTGACATAAGACATAGCTGGCTTCTTTTCAGGAGCGAGTAAGTACTTGGACATACATTCTGTACGCTGTACTAAGAAATGTTAAGGAGTCTCAAATCCTTACTGTTGCCTGTTTCCAGTTAAGAGTTCCCTAATCTCAACCGTTCATTTTAGTTTTGTCCGACTATTATATAGGCTTGTATTACAGTTAATCCCATGCCATTGATAATCCTGGTTGTAGATGACAATCTAGGTACTCGTCTTTCTGTGAGCGATTACCTGGAAATGTCAGGCTATTCAGTTATAACGGCAGAAGATGGTCAAGAGGCTCTGTCTTTGATTGATAAGTATCATCCTCACCTGATTGTGACCGATATCAATATGCCGAAAATGAATGGCTATGAACTTGTGCAACAAGTTCGGAAACGACCAGCTTTCCGCTTGTTACCCGTGGTTTTCTTAACGGAGCGCAGTAGTACTGAGGAGCGGATTAAGGGCTACCAGTTAGGATGTGACTTGTATTTGCCCAAACCTTTTGAAATGAAGGAATTGAGTGCTGTGATTCGGAATCTGCTCGAACGTTCTCAGATGATGCAAGCCGAATTGCGATTCTCTTCCACGGAGACAGGACCATCAACCCCATCGCCGGAGACGACGGAGGCGACGCCCAAGTCCGAAGCAACTCCCCAGGCGATCGCCTCCCCCACCTCCCCATCCAATGTACTGCGTCTAACTCAGCGGGAACAACAGGTTTTAGAGTTACTGACCACAGGGTTATCCAATAGCGAAATTGGGAACAAGCTACACCTGAGCCCTCGGACGATTGAAAAATACGTCAGCAGTCTCTTGAGAAAAACCGAAACCAGCAACCGTGCTGAAATTGTGCGTTTCGCCCTGGAAAATCATTTAGTGGATTGACTAAATAGCATTTTTGTGCTATAAAACTTTTTCTGCTTATGGATGATGGAAATCATGACGCAGTATGGGCGGAATTGATGATTTCTGTTAATCAGGAGACCACATTACCAACTGATCTAAGGCACAATAGTAATAAGGGCTAGCTGGAGTTGCTAGCGATCAATTTGGAGGAATTGACAATTAGCAACTCTAACGCTAAAATACCGAATTCACACCGCTTTAGACTATGCTTCAAGACACTCGAACCATACGCTACTATCAGCAACTTACAGATGCTCTAGTTTTTATGTGGAACCGGGGATATCGCTTTGACGAACTACGTTTGTACATTGATGGCTATCTTGATGCTCTTCGACATAGTAACGCTATAGAAGTTTATTTGATTCATCGCTTGGAGGAAGACGCTGTTCGTTATCTACGCGATCCCTCCAACTTTGAAGCTGTACCCTTACCAGAACCCGAAACTGACTACTATTAAACCTGGATGAGGTACTTCGGTGTGGGCGCTCTCCGTTCACTTGTGTCAACTTAAGCCACAATCCTTGCCAGTCTTCGGTAGCTCCCAGACGCGCCATGGCACGTCTCTACATTGTTCTTAGGGCTATCTTAGCTTAAGTGTACGCTAATATGCGGCTTGCGCTCCTACATTTAGATGTACACTCAACCCTGAAAAACTACGTAGATTGAAAAAGCCTGCTTAAGCAGTAAGCAGGCTTTTTGGTTAATTTGGCGCTTTTTAGCTTAGAACTGGCAAGATGTCAAGATGCCAATGCTACTTCAACCATCTGCTGTAATTCGCCGTTCTGATAAAGCTCGATCATCACATCTGAGCCACCAATGAACTCGCCATTCACGTAAACTTGGGGAATCGTGGGCCAATTGGAATATTCCTTGATGCCTTGACGCAGTTCCGGATCATCAAGAATATTCACAGTTTCGTAGGAAACACCCAAGGTATTCAGGATTTGGACGACATTGTTGGAAAAACCGCATTGGGGCATCAGTTTGGTGCCTTTCATAAACACCATGATTTTGTTTTGGTGGATAAGCTGATCAATCTGTTCTTTAACTGCTGGCGTCATAGCGTTGTTGAATTTTCTTGTGTAGTTTTGTATAGGTCTAGTGTAGCGAGAGTTAAACAGCCTGACTCGTAGCTTGCCACGATTCAGGAGTATAGGTCTTCAGCGCTAGGGCGTGAATGGCTTCACTTGCCATTGCTTGTTGGAGAGCGCCATAAACAAGCTGGTGCTGCTTAACCAAGCTTTTGCCTTCAAATTGCGAGGATACAACGATCGCTTGCAGATGATCACCACCGCCCGTTAAGTCTTGTACCTGTACCTGAGCATCAGGAAGTTCTGCTTTGATCATTGCTTCAACCTGCTCTGGATTAATCATACCCACTCCATGAGATTTAATGCCTACATACTAATTTAACGTTATGGAGTCGCGGATGAAGTGGGTTCACTATTACCAGAGGGGGGAAAGGGAGAACCGACGAATCCCAATTCAAAAAGCTGCTGGTAGGCTTTTTTGCCCAAATCACGGGTAGGATTCTGAGAACGAATGATCTGAATCAGTAAAGGAACCGCCAATTCCGGTTGATCTTGGGCGCGATGCACCAACGCCAATTGATAGGTGGCTTCATCCCGCATTTCTGCCGTTTGCAGCGCGTTTTGCCGATGTTCATTGAAAATCCGGTTATCAATTCCTGAAAAACTGTCAGCCAACTGCTGATAAAAATTAGACAATTGGTTGAAAACTTGACGCGCCTGCTGGAGTTTTTGAGCGGCTAACGTATAGTCCTGAGCTTCAATGGCTTGATTTGCCTCTACCATTAACCGCTGTCCCCCCTGTAAACTCAGCAGACTATCTTCCTGAGTTAAGGGGCGTAGCTCAGTAGAATCATCTGGCTCAGGCTGCATTTGGCTGACCTCTTCTGGAAGCGCAGCCACTTGAGTTTGAGCGTGGGCGGGTGGTAAGAGCGCCACACTCGTCGTGAAGGGAAAGGCAACAAGGCAGGTAAAGCCAAGGCTATGAATCGTTCCAGAAGAGATCATGTAAAAAATAGGGATAGTATTTTAACAAACACAGAACCTGTCGGGTATCTTACCATCGACAGATGCGGCAAGGGGAGTCAGATGACGATCGCTAGACTTGGGGGCAAGGAATTTGCCGTCCATCACTAACCATCAGCGATGACCCGATTACCAGGCAGTAGGGCTGTCTAAACCAGCTAGACTGAAACAATACCCGGAAGGTTTCTTAGAAATCCGGAGTAATAGGATAAAGAAAAATAGTCATATTAATGATCCTGTACGATTGACGAGTAATCTATTCTAAACCATGATCCCGCATCCTGATTCTGTGCCAGACGATTCTCCTCAAACCACGCCGATTCCCGAAGAAAGCATCGGTCTGCTCCTGCAACGGGGCGGTGAAGAACTAGGATTACTCAAGGTGCGCGATCGCTTCACCCTTTGTCCCCGTGAAATCCCCCTAGAGCAACTCGAACAAGCTTTAAGTGTCCAACACCAGCGCCAAATTCCGCGTACCCAGTTCGCTGAATTTACGGTTGACGCCGAACACCGGGATGAGGTGATGCAAGCGGCACGCGATCGCGAAGATGTTGCCTTTGCTAGTCATGTCTACCAACTCAAGGATGATCCAGCAACTTTCATTTACCTAGGCGATCAACTGACGATTCAATTTCACCCCGACACCGATGACGCCACCATCTCCGCCATTGAGACCGAGTTTGGCTTAGCATCCGTGCGATCGCTCGTCGGTATTCCCAACACCTTCGTCTTTCAACTCACCCCCAATTCCCCAGAGAATCCGCTAAAAATAGCCAATCGACTCATCGGACACCCCGAAGTTTTAACCGCAGAACCCGAAATCATTGTCCCCAAACAGCCAAGCTACCATCCCCAAGACCCCTTATATCCAAAACAGTGGTATCTCAACCACAGTGGCGGTTCAAATTTAGCCCCCAATTCTCATATTGACATCGAAAAAGCCTGGGATATCACCCGAGGCGATCGCTCCATTGTCGTCGCCGTAGCCGATGATGCCATTGATGTCAACCACCCTGATTTTCAAGGCACCGGAAAAATAGTCGCGCCCAAAGACTTTAAAGACAAAGACTTCATTCCTTTACCCAGCGGTTCTAGTGAAAGTCATGGCACTGCTTGTGCAGGGATTGCGGTAGCCGAAGAAAATGGCAAAGGTATTGTCGGTGTCGCACCCGGATGTGCGCTGATGCCCATCCGCACCAGTGGATTTCTGGATGACACGAGCATTGAAGAACTATTTGACTGGGCAATCGAAAATGACGCCAGCGTTGTGTCTTGTAGCTGGGGTGCAGCAACCGTTTACTTCCCCCTCTCCCTACGGCAACGGGCTGCCCTAACCCGTGCCGCGACTGAGGGACGCAGCGGGAAAGGCTGTGTCATCGTCTTTGCCGCCGGAAATGCCAATCGCCCCATCCATGGCACCATCTTTGAGCGCGGCTGGACGAATGAGTTACTGCGTGGACCCACCGACTGGCTCAGTGGTTTCGCCGTACATCCCGATGTGATTGCCGTCTCGGCTTGCACCAGCCTGAGTAAAAAAGCCGCATACAGTAATTGGGGGACGAATGTCGCCGTTTGCGCCCCCAGCAACAATGCGCCGCCAGGAATGTGGTTTGAGAAAACAGGTTTTATTGGTACGGCGCCCCAATTGAATGCTCCCACGCCGGGGAATGGCGTCTTTACCACCGACTTACTGGGAGCGGCGGGGTACGAAGTTGGGGACTTTGTGGGGAGTTTTGGTGGCACATCGAGCGCCTGTCCCGTTGTCGCAGGTGTTGCTGCACTGGTTCTCTCTGCTAATCCTGATCTGACGGCGGAACAAGTCAAACGCATTTTACAAGATACCGCTGACAAAATTGTAGACCGTGATGCTGATCCCCAGCTTGGGATGCGATTGGGAACATACAATACGAACGGGTACTCCCAATGGTTTGGTTATGGTAAAGTCAATGCCTTTAAAGCCGTACAAGCTGCCCAAAAGCAACGAGTGCAAACGGCTAAAGTTGCCCAAGTCCTAAAACAACGAAATGATAATACTCTAGCGATTCCGGATCATAATCCCCGTGGTGTGACTAGCACGATTCAAATTACAGAATCTGCCTTAGTGCAAGACATTCAAGTGACGGTGGACATTGAACATGAGTTTTTGGGAGATTTAGACGTGGAGTTGACATCACCCAAGGCTGAGACTGTACTGCTACAAAGTCGTACCTTGGGTGTCAATACTCAACTCCAACACACCTATTCGGTAGACAATACCCCAGCGCTCAAGTCGTTGCTGAATCAGGATAGTTTTGGCAGTTGGCAGTTGAGGGTTATTGATTCTGTACCGACAGATACCGGGAGACTGAAAAGCTGGGAATTAGCGATTGGAATTTAAGTATTTAGGAGTACTATTAATTTTTTCTAAAAAGCTTCAGTTTATTCACAAAAACAAACACTGCTATGAATAAAAATACAATCAAATAAAACCGAGATAAAATCAGTTCTAAAAATGACTTTTCCGGCAAAGCTAGCTCACCTTCTAAGAATACCAAGCCACGTATATCAGAATAGCCTTTACCACCAATCTCAGATGCAACTCCAGTTGCTAGATCAATGGTAGAAAGGGTATCTCGACAGCCAAAAAGTTTACCTCTTGGAGTAAATACTAACCCTTGGATATCAGGAAAATGAATAGAATCATCAACATCAATGAAAGTCGCTGCTCCCGTAGAAGTATTGAGTACAGCTAAACCCCTATTCACATCCCATGAAAAGAGCCTACCATCGGGTGAAAACGCTAAACTCTGCAAACCATTAGCGCCAGTCGAACCAACAAGCGTATAACAACTGGTACGGGAACAATTACTACTCAAATTTATAATATAAAGACGATCAGTGAGAAATTCGTGGGAAGCAGGATCTCGTCCACCATCAAAGATTGCATAAAGCTTGCCATCTGGAGAGAAACTCATACCTCTAACATCGGCGAAACCAATATTTACACGAAACGTACTATCCCCAGTCACAGGATCAACCTGAATAACCTTTTTAAGCTCCTGTATCGTGGGACCAGATGTGGGGTGCTTCGGCGCAGTATAGATAACACCTCTACTATCTGAAGCAGCACTGTTAAGCGAAACCACACTCCAACCCAAAGAATTAATAAATGTTCCCTGACCAGTCACTTCATCAATAGCAAAAACTTTACCTGAATAAGTAAAGCCAATAAGCGTACCATCAGCACTCATCACACTAGGAACTACAGAAAAAAAAGCAGCAATAGCAATCAAAAATAATAGGTAAATAAACTTCAAAATATAGTCCTCACTGAAATTATTCAAAAAGTCTTGCGATTGCTTTTAGCAGTGCGCTTCGCGCAATCACACAATTACCCTATAAGCTGTCATGCATTTAAATTGGGTATTAGTAGCGAGCAAGAGGCTCGCACTACAAGGATGAGAGTCATTATTGACATGAAGGTTTAAATGCCGAACAGCTTAGCACTGGCTGGAGACAAGTGCCTTGACAATTGCTGCACAAGCCCGTTAAGAAAGGGTTTCAGTCGAGTAAGTTAGCGTGGCTGATCTCGCTCGATTATCTAGCGAGTGAGAATTAGTCTAAAGTCCAGAATAAGTTATACAAGGAAAGATGGTGTAGTTTGGGCTACCACATTTTAAGCCGTTTATAGCATAAAATTAAACAGCTGAATCGATATATTTAGCCTCAGGGAATAGATAGGCATCTACGTGAATAGCGTTATTTTTGCTACGGTGATGTGGCTCTTGAGCCGGATTGTGATCGCGATCGCGATGCTGGGTATTGCGCCCTTATTACCTGCGCCACCTGGGGGGATTCAAGCGACGGTCAGCTGGGATGTATTTTCCGCTTGGGATAGTTATTTTTATCAGGCGATCGCTCTGTCTGGTTACGAGTATGCTAATGATGGTCAGGGACATAATGTGGCATTCTTTCCCTTGTTTCCCTTACTCGTTCGGGCGGTAATGACTGGGGGATTGCCCTTTAACGTAGCGGGGACTGTTGTCAATAATCTGGCATTTTGGGGGGCGCTCATCGTTCTCTATGCTTGGGTACAAGAGAGTCATGGACAGAAGGTTGCTCGCTGGACAACAGCCGTGTTAGCCTGGTGTCCTTTTTCTCTATTTGGCACGGTAATCTATACGGAGGGGTTATTTCTGTTGTTGAGTACAGCCGCTTTGCGATCGTTTGACCGGAAACACTACGGTTGGTCAGGGTTATGGGGAGGATTAGCCAGTGCGACACGATTACCCGGAATTGCCCTATCCCCAGCATTTTTGCTTGTGGCTTGGCGAGAGAAAAGACCTGCGATCGCCTATTTTCCTAGTTTAGCTACCGCTGGGGGATTGGCACTCTATAGCCTCTACTGCGGGATTCGTTTTGGGGATATGCTTGCCTTTTTAAGAGTGCAACAAGCATGGCAACCTGAACAAGCATTTTACGGACAGGGCTGGTTGAAGATGCTGGTGCAAATTTCAGCCGGGACTGTCAACTGGAATCGGGGTTGGCTTCATGATCCGTGGCATCCCTTGATTTTTGTCACGATTTGTGCGGCGAGTTATGTCTTGTGGCGATCGCGTAGTCTTGGGGAGAATGCACAGAGTCGTGCCGAAGACTGTATTCCGCACTACACTCCACACCCCACACCCCACACCCTAAACCCTGTACTGCGATGCTCATCCTGGCGATCGCACCTAAAACGGCTGTGTGTGGATAAAGGGTATGGCTTTTACCTTCTGGGAATTCTCCTGTGGCTTTTAGCAGGAGATCCGCTAATTAATATGATTATGGTTTGGGGGGGTGGCTATTTACTCGTGCGACAGCGAACAAAACTCAGACCTGTTGCCGTCACCTATGGCTTGTGTAGTTTAGCCGTGATTTTAAGCCCAGGTCGCACCATTTCGGCTGAACGCCATGCTTATGGAATTGTATCACTCGCGATCGCCCTAGGTCTGCTGCTGGCGCGTTATCCCCGATGGGGATGGGCAACACTCGTTTTTTTCACTCTCGTGTTGGTCAGTTTCGCCATTCGATTTTCCCAGCATCTCTGGGTAGCTTAGGGTTTAGATTAAGTAAAATCTCAGCAGAGTAGCGGATAAATGGTGTTATTATAATCAGCGAGGTTTATGTTCGGCTGTATCGTTTGTTTTGATTGACGGACAGGCATGTCTCCGAATCATAAGTCTCTACATTCCTTGATTTTGGAGATACTCTATGTCCATTTACATCGGCAACCTGTCCTACGATGCTACAGAAGAAGATGTTAGCAGCATTTTTGCTGAATACGGGACGGTGAAGCGGGTTCAGTTACCCACGGATCGAGAAACAGGTCGGATGCGGGGCTTTGGTTTTGTGGAAATGGAATCAGAAGCTGAAGAATCTGCCGCTATTGACGCTCTAGATGGCGCTGAATGGATGGGTCGGGATTTGAAAGTGAATAAAGCTAAACCTCGTGAACCTCGCGGTCAAGGCGGTGGTCGTCGCGGCGGCGGCAATCGGGACGGATTCTCTCGACGTTACTAAACCACAATGCAATCAGCCTATTAATGGTGGCGTCTCTCTACGTCTCCTGAAAGCTAGACTATCGAGTGAAATCAGCTTTTTGTGCTGGTTTCACTTGATTAGATATTTCGGCTAGGTGTTGTCAGACATCGAGCAATTCACTCAAGCTGAGGAGGAAATCAGATGGCACAGGTAACGGTTGGTGAACATGAAGGGATTGAGTCAGCCCTGCGTCGATTTAAACAAGCGGTTTCCAAAGCGGGAATTTTTCCCGACATGAAGAAACATCGTCACTTTGAAACGCCGATTCAAAAACGGAAACGCAAAGCCATTGCTAGGCATAAGCAACTGCGACGGCTTTCTCGCTATCACAAAAAACGGTTTTAATCTTGTGCAGGAATTATGACTCCTGAAGCTATACGCACGGTTTCTCAGCTAAGGCAAGAGTTTTATGATCAATTTGCCGCCAAGATGAACGTACCAGTGAAGATTACAACCCGCAATCCATCAACGGGTAATCTACCAATGGCATCTTGGATTGATGAGCGGCAACGCATGAATTATCTGTGTGTTTATGTTCACACAGCCCCTGATAAATTACTCCCGGAACGACCCTTCATTTTGCGCGTGTCTGTTAATAAAGGGGCTGGTATCGTTAAATCGAGGCTATGGGGACGAGATTGTCAGGGAATTAATCAAAGCTGGCACTTTGACCTAACCCTAGTACCTGAGGAAATTTTGGACTTTTGTAATTGGATTATTAGCTTAATTAAATCTCATCGGCAAGGTTGTGTGATGGTTGTCCCTGAACCTCCTCATCCATTTGATTTGAAACTATCCAATAGTCAAATACTCGTTAATGAGGCTTGGACTCAGAAAGCTCGGCAGGAAATTAGAGTTGGTCATTAAAGGCAACAGGGAACAGTTAAGCTTCTGGGCGTCTAATCTGCATAATATACAGTTCGGTTTTCTGTTCATGTCCGTTAAACGTTCTCTATCGGGTTCTTGACAAACGAATGACAATTAGCTAATCAAAAATAAGCTAAAAAAAAGAGATTCAGGAGAGGAGAAGGTGGAGAAGGAGCATCTATCTGCTGAAGCCAGGGCAATACGCGATCGCTTGTTGGGATGGGATAGTCCAACTCAAGCGCAACTCGAAGAGATTGGCACGATTGAATACCTGTGGGGACGGCTGCTGGATACGATATTGGAAAGATGTCCAGATAACCGGGAACGCGATCAGGCAATTGTTCACCTAGAGAGTGTGCGGGAATGGACGCGAAAGTCAATTATTCGAGGAGAGGAAAGCAGGGATCGGTAATACTCCTGTTTATCCATCGTTTTATCTCGTGAGACTCTGACCTCAGCGATCGAAAAGCGTGCGCGTAGCGCGTAAGCAGGTCGGAGGGGGATAATGGATGAAGCAATCCTGATAGGATAAAAAAGTCACAAACTGCAATGATGTAGCCATTGGCGTTTATATTCTATGCCAACAACGACTGACTTTCTCACCTATACCCAATGGATAGGCATTCTCACCCTAGTCTGTGGAGTGCTTAGTATGTTAGGTTTTATCTTTAAATGGGGTATCCGCTTTCGGTTGGTGGGTGTTACGGGCTTTATGGGGGTGCTGACGGGCGGCTTATTTGCACTGAGTATTGTCCCGTTTAGCCATACAGTGGTTCCTGGTGCAGTTCGCTTTACCTTAGTCTACGACAACGGAGGCAACCAAGCCGTCATCGCGTTACCAACCACAATCAACGAATCTCAACTTGAAGCCAGTCTGCGCCAAGCCGCCAGCGACTTGTTTTCTTATGGGCGTTTGGGTGGCGAAAATAACCAACTGACAATTCGTGCCCGCACCGTGATCCACCCAGAACCCGGTGTATCTAAACCCCTAGTTTTGGGTAAAATCCAGCGATCGCTGGCTGAACGTGATGATGAACAGATGACGATCGATATCTACACAGAACGCTTGGCTCAATTACCAGATACCTCTACCTGACTTTTCACGGGAAGTCTTGAAACTGAGTGGGTAGGGGAGATAGGGGAGATGAGGTAAGATAAAAATTCAATTGGCTGAAACCTCTGCTAAAAACTGATGACTAACCTTGCTCCTCCCTCATTGCTGTCGCTCACCGTTGCCCCAGCGCAGGTGTTGCGCGGTGTCCAAGCATTAGTGCAATCTGGAGAGGCGATCGCGTCTTTGGGTCATCGTCCCCTGATTGTTGGCGGGAATCATACCTTGGCGACGTTATCGCAAAAGTTACAGCCTATCTTAAAACAGCCCTCGTTAACCTGTGCTACGGCGTCTTATCGTCCAGATTGCAGTGAAGTCTCCCTCGCATCCCTCAAAGAAGCAGCAACCTGCCATCAAGCCGACTTAATTATTGGTGTGGGAGGTGGCAAAGCCTTAGACACCGCCAAACTCTTAGCCCATCAATGCCACCTTCCGGTTGTGACAATTCCCACCTCTGCCGCTACCTGTGCCGCTTGGACAGCACTTTCTAATATTTACTCCAATCAAGGGGCTTTCCTGTACGATGTGAGTCTGAATCGCTGCCCAGATTTGCTCATCCTGGATTATAGCTTGATTGAAACTGCCCCCCAACGTACCTTAGTAGCAGGAATTGGAGACGCCTTAGCGAAATGGTATGAAGCATCCGTGAGTAGTGGTCATTCGGCTCAAACCTTAATGATTGCAGCGGTGCAACAGGCGAGGGTGTTACGGGATATCCTGTTTCAAAAGTCAGCAGACGCCCTAAAAACCCCAGGAAGTGAGGTTTGGCGAGAGGTGGTTGATGCTTCAGTCTTGTTAGCAGGTGTAATTGGCGGTTTAGGGGGGGCGCAGTGTCGTACTGTGGCGGCTCATGCGGTGCATAATGGTTTAACCCATCTTCCTGGTTCTCACAGCGCTTTACATGGGGAGAAAGTCGCTTATGGAATTTTGGTGCAGTTGCGCTTAGAAGAAATGGTGCAAGGGAATCAACTCGCCGCATCCGCACGACAACAGTTATTGAAGTTTTATCGCGAAATCGGTTTACCACAAACTCTTGATGATTTGGGGTTAGGGAATATCACCTTGGCACAGTTGCGCCAGGGGGCAGATCTTGCTTGTCAGCCGCAGTCAGATATCCACAGATTACCGTTTGATGTGACACCTGAACAACTTATGGCGGCGATGGTGTCTACAACCACAGCTGTGGAAAAAAATTGCAGTCCCGTGTTATCCACAGCGATCAAGGATACACAAGATTAAAAATAGTTTTTCCACAACGAATCAGCTCAGGGTTGCATAACGTAAATTGAGAAACAGTGTCAGGCTAGGTTTTTCGATGCTCTGACAGCTATAAAGCCAAGATGTATTGTATAAGAAACATGGCTGACTATTGGATCATTGCTGCAATTGTTCTGCTCATTGTAGTAGGTGGAAGTTATGCGATCGCGTGCCAGAGACTTGCTCAGGATGTGCGATCGCCAAAATTGCGCCCGATCATTCCCTTCTTTTTGATTGGGGTGGTAATCCCTGGGGTAAGTTCTTCTCGGATTCCTTTTTTAAGAACGCCGTATGCTCTTTTAAGCCTCAGTATTGTCTCGGCTGTCTTTATTCCTATCTATCTATTAAGTTGGCGTTGGCGTAAAAAAAAGGCAGGTTGTTTGGTATTAGATTTAGGACAAACCTTAAGCAATAAGTTGTGCTTTGGTTTAGGTTTACTTGAAGTTCTGGGTGCTAGTTATTTTACATTTTCTTTGATCCGGCAAGTTTCACGGGAAAACTACCAATTCAGTCCCGATGAAATTTATAGATTAGGCGTCGCCATATTTTTATGGACATTGGCAATTTTGTTACTCGCGTGGGGAGTGAGTCGATTACAACTTCGGGAAAATGGTTTTTGCTATCACTATCAGATCCTGAATTGGCATAAAATTATTTCCTATGCTTGGCAAGAATCAAAACCCAATACGTTAACGATGCGATTGAAATCAAAGGTTTCATTCTTGCCCAAATTTGTCAGCTTCCCTATTCCTCCCGATAAACGGAATCAGGTTGAGTACATTTTGGCTAACTATGTACCGGGGAAGACATCAGCCGGAACGAGTATCAATCATTTGGATGTAAAAAGCATACCCTTAAGCGAAGGAAAGGGTCAATTGTAGGGGCGGGTTTAGGGATTTAATTGGGATACCCACCGACAATCTCTCAACAAAACCCGCCCTGATCCAATACGATAATTTTTGGACATAAGACATAAGACGAATGACATAAGACATAGACAAAATAATGCTCCCCACCGCCCGACTTTAAATTTTCCCACCGACTTCAGCGATTTTCCGGCAATGCCGATATAATTTTCTAGTTGAGGAACGCTGCATTTTTGAATGAACTTAGATTGGATTACCCCAGCCAAGCGCCTGAGTGCCTTACCCCCTTATGTGTTTGCTCGTTTGGATGAACTCAAAGCCCGTGCCCGTGAGCAAGGGTTGGATTTAATTGATTTAGGCATGGGGAATCCTGACGGTTCAGCACCTGCACCGGTGATTGAAGCAGCGATCAAAGCCCTGAATCATCCGATTAACCATGGCTATCCCCCGTTTGAAGGAACGACAAACTTTCGCCATGGGATTACCAGTTGGTATCACCGTCGCTACAAGGTTACTCTCGATCCCGATAGCGAAGCCCTACCCCTGTTGGGTTCTAAGGAAGGATTGACTCACCTTGCCCTAGCTTATGTCAATCCTGGGGATTTGGTCTTAGTGCCAAGTCCGGCTTATCCGGCTCATTTCCGAGGTCCCTTGATTGCTGGAGCCGAAATTCATAGCATGATCCTTAAGGCGGAAAATGATTGGCTGATTGATTTAGCGGCTATTCCTGAGGATGTGGCTCAACGGGCAAAGATTCTCTACTTTAACTATCCGAATAATCCAACAACAGCGACGGCTCCCCGTGAGTTTTTTGAGGAAATTGTGGCTTTTGCACGTCATTACTCAATTCTGTTGGTGCATGATTTATGTTACGCCGAACTCGCATTTGATGGCTATCAACCGACGAGTTTACTAGAAATTCCGGGTGCAAAGGAAATTGGCGTAGAATTTCATACCTTATCAAAAACCTATAATATGGCAGGATGGCGGGTCGGATTTGTTGTCGGAAATCGCCATATTATTCAAGGATTACGGACTTTAAAAACGAATTTAGATTACGGGATTTTTGCTGTATTACAAACCGCCGCAGAAACAGCATTAGACTTACCCGATAGTTATGTGCATCAGGTGCAAGAACGTTACAGTCGCCGCCGAGATTTTTTGATTCAAGGGTTAGCGGAATTGGGATGGGAGATTCCTAAATCAAAGGCAACAATGTATTTATGGGTTCCTTGTCCACCGGGTCAAAATTCAACGGATTTCGCCCTGGATGTTCTCCAGCAAACGGGTGTGGTGGTGACGCCCGGAAATGCCTTTGGTGTTGGCGGTGAAGGCTATGTGCGGGTGAGTTTGATTGCGGAGTGCGATCGCTTGGCTGAGGTGTTACGGCGTTTGAAGCAAGCCGGGATTCGCTATCAACCCGAAGCCGTAGCCTCTGGATCAGAATGAAGGCTACCAACCCAAGCCGGGACAAATTTGTTCTCTGTTCACTTTCCTAACCAAAATGTCCCGCTTTAGACCGATAACCGAATGAATAATCCAATCAGGTGATATCAATCCATCCTGTTGATGGATGCTGCCAATTGTTCTGCCCTGACAGAATAAAGATAGGATATCCCTCAGGAGGAGGATTGTTACTCATGAAATTAACCCGCCTTCTCATCGCCACAACATTGGTATTTGCGATTGGGCTATGGCATCAACCGGAAAAAGCTGTAGCCGATCAAGAATCTTTAAATTCTGAGCAATTTTCCCAATTTATCCGCGCTTTAACCACTTATCCTGACTTTTTTCAAGAGGGGCGAGAACAGTTTGAACGAGAAATTCAGCGGCTCTATCAACGGCAAAATGCTGAACATGAAATGCTGCTGAAAATTAATCTAGATCTAGAGGCACAACGAGAAAGCCTTCAACAAGTCCACCCTAGGTCTTTACCTGGGGTTCCTCAAAATAATGATATCTGACTTCTCCAAGAAATCGGGGATCTTGTTTAGAAGACTGTACCTCATCAACCTGAAATCTGCTGTATTTGTAGTTACGCCAAGAACGCTTTTAGGCGCGATCGCATCCTACCCGAATCTTAATCAATAATCTGCTCAATCATCCGATTGGCTTGCGATCCATACCCACCGCCAAAGAGATTAAAGTGATTGATGATATGGTACAAGTTATACAAGGTTTTGCGCTGCTTATACCCCGAATCTAACTGCCATACTTGGTTATACCCCCGATAGAACGCCGCCGGAAAGCCACCAAACAATTCGGTCATGGCAATATCGGCTTCGCGATCGCCCACATACGTCGCCGGATCTAATAGTACAGGTTCCCCTGACGTAGTAACAGCCGCATTCCCTCCCCATAAATCTCCGTGAATCAAAGAGGGTTTGGGCTGATGATCCAACAATTCAGGAACTTTTGCCAATAATTTATCTTGTCCAGGGAAATGTCCGCCGCGACGCCGTGCGAGTTTGAATTGATATCCGAGTCGATGTTCGGCAAAAAATTCTGCCCAATCGTCCATCCAATCGTTAATTTGGGGCGTTGAACCAATGGTGTTGTTTTGATTCCAACCAAATCGCCCGTTTTTCCCTTGCGGTGGAGTCGCCTGATGCATCGCCGCTAGCTGGCGTCCCATTTCTACCCAAGCTTCGTTATTCCCACTGCCAAATTCCAGCCACTCTAGAACAATATAGGCTGAAGTTCCAGCGACACCATAGGCGATGGGTTGCGGAACTCGAATCGTATGGGTATCCAGCATCTGTTGTAACCCCAACGCCTCTGCTTCAAACATACTCACTTGAGAGGCTTGGTTGGTTTTGACAAAATAGGTCGCATTGTCACCAATTAATGCACAACCCTGATTAATACAGCCGCCACTCACCGAACGGCGGTTCACGACTTCAAAGGGTTTGCCTGTGACGCTGCTAATCTGGGCGGCTATCTCTGTCCACATCGTTGACATTGGTAGGTTGGCGGCAGACTTCCAACGTCAGTGTATCAGAAAGGAGGATCGACTTGAGTCTTTTCTGGAGAATCCTATCCCTGACAAGGCGGGTAAGGGTTCCGGATTTGTGCAGCAAGCCCCAATTATTGGCTATCTTTTGGGCAATAATCAGAACAATTAGCCGCTTCTTCTGTTAATACAGTACAGGGATTTACCGCACATTTCAGATAGGGATCATTTTTAAAGTATTTACAATTTAAACAAGGGACTTGACGTAAGCCTTTGATGGGAGTTAATCGATTCTGGAATGATTTTAATAAATTTGACCGTAATAAAATTAAGACCATCCAAGCCATGACCATAAAGCTCAGGGGGACTAATAGTAAGCCTCCGTTTTCCTCAAACGGAGAACGATTCCCTTCTGCTGAGTTTGTCTGGAACGGATATTGTGAAGGTTGTCCTGTACTGATATGTTGCAGGGGGCTTGAAGATTGGTTCAAATACAAATCATCGGCTTGTTGATTCTGCATGTTATCCACCTCAACGTATTTTTTCATGGCATAAATAGTACACGTTTAGTTATTACGCCTTATTTTACAATCAACCGGATATAACAATTTTCCATGATCAGGATTGATCAGCCAATTGAATTGGGCAATCAAATCGGCAAGACCCCTAATTCCGCTTCCAGTTAAGTCTAGTATAGTTATAACTCAAAACTTAATCTTAAATTTCTCTCTCAAGTTATATTATCTAGTTCTCTCTCAAGTTGTATAGTCTAGACCTTCTCAACCAGAGTTTACCCCCAGTATAAGCCCATATACCCTGGTTTGTAACCTCCATCCTAGTACAATCAAGGCTCCCTTCAGCATTCCCGCGCAGAAGGCTGTACTGGTTTACGTGTCTGCTTGTTCGTCTCATCTTAAATTAACATAGACACAAGCCTGTGTCTTGAGTCCATCCCTGTACCGTCACCCTCTCTATGACTTTGAACCCCCAAATCCCTTGCCACCTGTTTTTTTAGCGAGCGATCGCAGTCTATCCCGAATTACTTTAGGTTCATCTACGTTATTTTTCAACGCAGTTTTGTAAATTTTTTCTGCCTTGACATAATCGACGGGAAGCGGCAAGTTTTTTGTTTGAAAACAATACATATCTCCCCAACCGATATATCCCCAGGCTGAATGAGGAAATTGATCAACTAAAACTTGAAATAGTTTTTCCCCTTCTTCTATCTTTCCTAAATAAAAATGGGATTCTGCTTCTGCCCGTTTCATATTCACCAGGATTTCTTCCTCTGTTTCTGGAAACCGTTGGCAAAACTCTTGACAATAGGTAATTCGCGGATAATAATAATCGCTATTTTCTAACGCCGCATCGCCTAGATAAAGTTCTAAATCTTGACACCAATTATAAAGCTCAAAGGAGTCATTAAAACGCTTGGCGGCGGCTTCAATTGATTTTACGTCTGGATCAAATCGTTGTTTCAGGTGTTCCCAGACTTCTAACCAGATTGTACAGGCTTTGGCTTCGTTATAGTTATATTCGATGAGATCATACCCCTGATCAATTAAGTCATCTAATTGTTCGTTACTCATCCGATCAGGGGCTAATCGTTCCCAGAGAACGATCGCTGCCATCCAAGGAAAGTCTAAGTCCAAATGTTCTGCCGTAATGGTATAGTCTTTTTCCCAGCAGTCAGCAATTTCTATACCCCCGTAAGAATTTTGTACATCTTCCAGGAATTTTTCGGGAGTCATCGGAATGCCAAAATTATTCAATTTTTGGAGAATTTTATCAGTAGAAAATTCTCGTATTTCTTCACAACTCCAATGGTTTTCTCTCATAATATTAATTCAACTTATTTGGTTATAATTGAGTCAATAAAGGCGACTTTTGTTACCATTAAATTGAACAAAGGATCACCTAAATAAATTGAGTGGATATAGTTTTTGGTTCCTGTAAGCGGGTTGTCCCTACAGCATATCTAAAGGTGATAGACTTCCATGGATGTCAACTTAAACAACGAATGGCTTCTAATAAGCCTCTGGCTTTATTCAGGGTTTCTTCGTATTCTTTTTCTGGGTTAGAGTCAGCCACTAAACCAGCACCCGCTTGCACCGATACTGTATGTGTACCAGAGGGATGGGGACGAACCACCATAGTGCGAATCGCGATCGCGCTATTGAGTTGCCCTTCAAAATCATACCAGCCATAGACCCCAGAATAAGCCCCCCGCCGTTCTGGTTCTAATTCGTGGATAATTTCCATCGCCCGAATTTTCGGCGCACCACTGACGGTTCCGGCGGGAAAGCAGGCTTTGAGTAAATCCCAAGCTGTTTTCGTGTCAGCCAGTTCTCCTACCACGTTACTGACAATGTGCATGACATGGGAATAGCGCTCAATGACCATTAACTCATCAACACTTACCGTCCCACTGCTACAAACTCGCCCCAAGTCATTACGTCCCAGATCCACCAACATAACGTGTTCGGCAAGTTCTTTGGGATCGTGCAGTAAATCTTGTGCCAATGCTTCATCTTCCTGAAGTGTTTCACCGCGACGGCGAGTTCCGGCGATGGGACGCAGGGTAGCTTGGAGTTTTCCTGTGGCTAATCGGCTGGCTTTCACCATCACTTCCGGACTTGACCCAATTAATTGCCAATCGCCAAAATTAAAATACGCCATATAAGGCGAGGGATTAATCAGACGTAGGGAACGGTATAAGGCAAAGGGATCACCTTGATAGTCAGCCGAAAGCCGTTGGGAGAGAACCACTTGGAAGATATCACCCGCACGGATATAGTCTTTGGCTTTTTGGACATTGGCACAAAACTGTTCCTTTTGGGTGTTGCTGGTATAGCGTAACGGCTGCGTGGTGGTTCCTGGCGGCGTCCATTCCAAAACCGTATCCTGACTCGATAACGGGAGTTGTAGCTTGTGAACTAATGTCTTGACGCGATCGCAGGCTTGCTGATAGGCGGATTCCAACTCCCCCTGCGCCTCCCGTAAATCCGCGTAAGCGATCGCCCATATTTTCCGCTTCACCTGATCAAAAATAATCAGGTTATCCACCTGCATCCATAATCCATCCGGTAAATCCTGATCCGAGGGGGAGTAAACCGGAACTCGCGGTTCAATCCAGCGAATCAACTCATACCCCCAAAACCCAAATAACCCACCAATTCCCGGTGGTAATTGGGGCAATTTAACCGGATGATAGGGACTCAGGCAATGGGTTAACGCCTCAAATGGGTTCCCCTCAAACTCTGTTACCGTACCATTGCGGTGCGTCTGCGTCGTGCGATCGCCCCGTGCAACCAACACCCATAACGGATCACACCCCAACAAACTGTAGCGTCCCACATTTTCTCCCCCTTCCACCGATTCCAGGAGAAAACTATAGGGTTGACCCGCACAGACTTTATACCAAGCCGACACCGGAGTTTCTAAATCTGCCACCCACTCTTGGTAAACGGGTACAAAATTACCCTGTTGAGACAGGGCGCAAAATTGAGAAAACTCAGGTAATATCATAGGC
>CAZNNK010000003.1:14847-27470 GCA_964574085.1 uncultured Coleofasciculus sp. | reverse complement strand
ATACTTGGAATGGCGGCATTACTTAAGCTGCATGAATTTATCCCAACGTTCCTTGTTCGTTGATTCAATCCCATTAATTTCAGCCAACCCAACTCCGGATTGACCTGTAGAAGTTCTGTATCAAGTAGTTGAAGTCCTCACGAGCGCGTCAACTACCGCACACTAACCCTTCGGGTAAAGTGTGAGCTGAGCATTAAACCTGGGGACATTGCGAAAAACGGGGTGGCATTTCATAACGCGGTATTTTATCACAAGACTCAAGACTCCAACTAATGAAACGCTTTCTTCGTAAGGCACTGACCCATCTACCTTTGAGTAATCGAAATTCACACCGACACAATCGTCGCTTTACTCAACCCAAATTCCCTTCGACAACAATAAACCGCTTTCAGCGAAAATCTCTAATCCTACTGTTATTACTCGGCTTCACGTTTCCCCTTGCCTTGACCACCACCTTGGCTCAGGCTCAGAGTAATGCCCCAGCTTCCCCCACCATCACCCCCTCGACTGAGACGTATCGGGAAGGCGCGGTTGATGAAAAGAAAGAACGCTCCAGCCAAGAGTTTGATCTACCATCACCGCCCCCTAAAGCCCCACAGGTTAAGGCAGCGCCCCAAGGCGACCCCTATGTCTTAGAATTCAACCGTAGCCCAGTCGTCGGCTCTCGCTTCAGCTTGCGGGGTATCTATGACGAAGCACGGCTGGGATTTACCCGTCCCCGCCAATGGAAGCTCAAATCCGTCAAAGCTCTGATTCGCTATCGCCATTCCCCGGCTCTCTATGCGACTCGCTCTAATTTAACCGTGATGATTAATGGGGCGAGTATCGGCAGTATTCCACTCAGCCAAGAGGAGGGCGAAATTGGTGATGCGGTATTTGATGTGCCGTTATCACAACTCCAGAACTATAACCAAATTACCATTGCCGCCCTGCAAAATAATTCTCCCACTTGTACCCAAGACCCTTATGACCCTTCCCTGTGGACAGAGATTCTGCCCGATTCTAAAATCACCTTTGACTACGAACCCCAACCGATTGCCCTAGACTTTAATCGCTATCCCTACCCCATCTTTGACGAACTTAGCTTAGACCCCAATCAGATTACTTACCTTTTGCCGTCTAACGTAGACCAGGCGTGGCTTACAGCAACCAGTCGCTTCCAAGCGTCTTTAGGTCGGATTGCTGATTACCGCCGCCTGAATACTCGCCTGGTGAAAACGGTTGACGATGTAAAGTTAACTGAACAGTTAGTCGTTATTGGTACTCCAGAACAGCAAAGCGCCTTGAAGTCCCTGGCTTTGCCCATGCCAATCAAGGATAATCAAATTCTGGATGAAAAAGAGAAAGCGTTACCGCCCGATGTTGGGGTATTAATGCTGACAACCACCCCAGAAGATGTCGCCCCGGTGCTAGTGGCAACGGGTAATGGTGAAGCAGGGGTCGCCAAAGCTATCCAGTTTTTGGTGCAGTCCAAAGACCAAAAGATTGGTACAGGTCAAACTGTTTTAGTCAAAGACCTGGATGCTGTGCCTTCCCCGCCGCCCCGTGATTGGCCCGGTTATTTGCCCCGTATAGAGGAATTTGAACTGTCTGACCTGACAAATCGCAATGGTCAGCCTTTTGAAGATATAACCGTTCGGGGTTCGGATTCGCCACCGATTGAATTTGACTTTCGGGCTTTACCCGATGACCGATTTGAGTCAGGGAACTCCATGACTCTGGTTTACAGCTATGGACCGCAAATTAATGCCAAAACGTCCTTGGTGGAAGTGAAGCTCGATGATGTCGCCCTGATTGGCAAACGGCTCACGTCCATCAATGGTGGCACTCGCGAGACCCTGAAAATTGACTTGCCGGGAGACCGAATCAAACCGACCTCAAAAATTCAGGTCGATTTCCGTCTGGATGCGCGGGAACGGCGTTCCTGTAGCAAGGTCACTGACCAACAGCTTTGGGGTACATTGCATAACGATACCAGTTTTAAACTGAACCGGACAACGGCTGTCCAACTCCCTGACCTAAAACTGGTCACCTTCGGTTATCCCTTTGCCGCACCTCAGGATTTGTCCCAGATGGCAATGGTTCTGCCCAAGACTCCCTCACCCAGCGATGTGATGACGGCGTTGGAATTTAGTGCCAGATTGGGACGATTGACTAAGGCAGAATCGGTTCAATTTACGGTTTATACTGCTGATATGTTGCCACAAGAGGTGCGTGAAGAATACCATCTAGTAGGGGTTGGCATCGAAAAGGATTTTCCTTTCCCAGAGGTTTTTGCAGCAGGTGGTTTTGAACTGAGGGACGCCCTGACGCGCCAGTTAGACGAAAGCGAGATTCAGACGTCTCCTGATAATGATGGCGTTGTCAAGGAAATTATGTCTCCTTGGAACTCAGAACGGGTGCTACTGGCTCTTGCTGCTCAAACGGACAAAGGTCTTGAACAAGTGCAGGATTTGTTACAAAACGATCCTTTATTCTTCCAAATTCAGGATGATACTGTCCTGATTAGTGCCAATTCTGAAGGTGCTGATGCTTATAGTCCGAATGCTTACAACCTTGATTTTTTCAAGCAACAACCACTTGTCAGTGTGGAAAAAACACCGCTGCCTAACCGAGTTCTCCGACTGTTGGGGACAAGTTGGTTCCTGTTAGGACCGGCTCTGGTGGCAGCAACGCTGATTCTTTATGCCCTTGTCCAGCTCTATCTCAAGCGGGTTGCTGGTCAGGAGAAATAATCGGGTTGGTCATTTGTCATTCGTCCTTTGTTGTTTGTCATCACTAATAACTAATGGCTAATTAATAACCAATCACTAATTCCCTTTGGCCCAATGACTAATGACTAATTTCCCATGACGAGTCCATCCTCAAAAATTAAGTCGAAGCTCAGTCGTTCACGCTTTTGGATTTCGCCCAAACAGCGTGAACAATTAACCCATTGGCTGATAGATTACCTGCCTAACTGCTTTGACCGGATTTTCCAGTGGCTTTCTAACAATCAACTTCTCTTACTGATTGGGTCACTGGTGTTATTGCTCTATCCCTTAATCACGGCTCGTCCGGCAATCTGGCAACAAGCTTTGGTTGCGGCTTTTCTTCTGGTGGTGGGTCGTCTTGCCCTACAGATGGAAGGACAAAAGCAGACTAAGAAAAAGAGTGAGTATATTCATTTATTTTTAGTGTTACTGAGTCTAGTTACCACGGTGCGCTATCTCTATTACCGCGTTAACTATACTCTGAATTTGGATGACTGGATTAATGGCATATTCAGTTTATTGTTATTTGTGGCGGAACTTTACGCTATTCTGACTCTTGTTCTTGCCTATTTTCAAACGATCAAAATTAAAGACCGCCAACCTGTTGACCTTTCCCTGTATCCCGAAGAACAGTGGCCCAAGGTTGATATTTATATTCCGACGTATAACGAAGATGTGGAAATTGTCCGCAAAACGACGTTGTGCGCTCTCGCCATTGACTATCCAGCGGACAAAAAAAAGGTGTATGTTTTAGATGATGGTAGAGCCGAAAAGTATAAAGCCCGTCGCGCTGAGTTACGCCAAACCTGTGAAGAACTGGGCGCAATTATGTTGACGCGGGATAATAATGACCATGCTAAAGCGGGGAATATTAATACGGCGTTTCGCCGGACAAAGGGCGATTTGGTGTTAATTCTGGATTGTGACCACATGCCCGTCAAACAATTTTTGAAGCATACGGTTGGCTTCTTTTTTGATCCCCAGGTGGCTTTTGTGCAGACGCCTCACTGGTTCTTTAACCCTGACCCGTTTGAGCGGAATTTGTTAACTAAGGGTAAGATTCCGGTGGGGAATGAGTTGTTTTATAAGGTACTGCAAAAAGGGAATGATTTTTGGAATGCGGCGTTCTTTTGTGGTTCGGCGGCGGTCATTCGCAAAGAGTATGCGCTGCAAATCGGTGGGATTGCGACGGAAACGGTGACGGAGGACTGTCACACAGCTTTCCGGTTGCATTCGCTGGGGTATAAGTCTTTCTATTATGACAAGATTATGGTCGCGGGTTTAGCGCCGGAAAAGTTTTCGGCTTATGTGGGTCAACAAGTGCGTTGGGCGCGGGGTATGGCTCAGATTTTGCGCTTGGAGAATCCGCTGATTAACCCGAAACTGAATTTGACGATTCCTCAGCGGATTTGTTATTTCAGTGCTACATCACATTTTTTCTATGGCTATCCCCGTCTGATGTATGCGCTGGCGCCGCCGCTGTTTTTATTGTTTGGGATTAATTCGGTTAAAGGGTTGGGGCTAGAAACTCTATTTTATGCGCTGCCTCATATTATTCTGTCGATGCAGACGAATCATATTCCTTATAAGCATGTGCGTTTTTCGTTCTGGAATGAGATTTTTGAGTTTGCGATGTCATTCCAGGCGGGGATTGTTACGCTTTTGGCTGTCGTGAATCCCGGACTGGGATCGTTTAATGTGACGGATAAAGGGCTTTCGGTGACGAAGCGCAGCTTTGATTTTGATTCGGTGCGGTATCTGGTGATTGTTAGTGCGATCGCGGCGGCGTCTTTACTGGCTCTACCGTTTTGGCTGATTCTGAGTCCAGAAGATACTCAGGCGGTTCTAATTAATGCGTTGTGGTGTATTTTTAATTTGTTTTTGCTATTAGCAGCGGTTCTGGTGGCATTTGAGCAACCCCAACTGCGGCGGGCGCACCGTCTACAACGGAAGTTGACCGCGATTATTCATAGTGGGGGTAGTAGTTGGACGGGTGAGACGATTGATGTGAGTGAAACCGGTGCCCAGATTCTACTGGATGAGTGGCCCAATATTCCCGATGAAGTCAAGATTGAGTTGGTGGGAGACTACGGGGCGCGGGTGTTACTGAATGCTCGGGTACTGCGGGCGATGGCGACGAGTAAACTCCAGGCGAAGATTTTTGTTGATTTTATCAGTCTTAGCCGTACTCAAATTGATGATTTGACGTTGGTGATTTTTTCGGATGTGAAGGAGTGGTTTTCTCAAAGCCGTGTGGAGGAGGATAATCCTTGGGAATCCCTGAAGTTTATTGTGACTTCGATTAAGCGTGTCTTTGTGGAATTCCGTCCGGCGATCGCGGAGAAGATGGGCGTCAAAAGCACGGTACGCAAACAAGTTCAGGCTGTGGCGCAGCTTTACTGGGATGGGTGGGAAGGTCATTCGTATACGGCTAGAGTGATGGAAATCGGGACTCAGGATTTAAGATTGGAATTCGATGAACACCATATTTTGAACCTGGAAACGATGCAGCAAACTCGACCGCTGATTGGTTTACTGGTGAGTCAAGAGAAAAATGCCCCTCAGCCTCAGAGTTTGTTGGTTCAGGTGGAAATGATAGAAGAGTTGGTGCCAACGCCGACAGGAGGACGATTGGAACAGGTTACTAATGCACCAAATTACCGAATTGCTATGGAGTTAAGTTTTCCGGAATCCTTAAAACGGCAGCAGCAACCAAAAATTCAACGGCTTTTGAAAACACTTGAATAAATTAGTTTCGGTATTTTTTTAGCATTTTTTAATATTTTTTGGCGGTAGAGTTGGAAAAAATATCCAGGTTTTACTGAAAGAATACTTAAATTATTTTCTCTGTAAATATAAATAAGCTTGCCCACAATTTCTTTATATATTATTCGGTTATTTTATCAGCGCTTTACCTTGTTTATAATAAATTTCTGTTAAAATTAGGTATAAGAAGTCCTTGATTATTCAATCTACCATTAACTGGAGATTTTTTTGTTACCAGAGGATGCATTACCGCGTTTTAGTTTAGCTCTATCTCTTATTGACTTGGAACCAAAGCTCGCCAAGACAGCTTGCGTGACGAAAGCCAGTATATCTCCATGTTGTTGCGGACTCTTGATCAACTAACTCTCTGACCCATGATTTTTGGCGCAAGCGTGAGCTAATTTTTAGAAGAGAGAATAAAAGAGTCTCGCCTGACCCCATGGCGTGCGATTTTTTTCTCACCCTTTATTCTGGGATGCAACTACTCCCTGAAGAGAAAAAGTTTTCCATTGCCGGGATGGCAACGGAACAGGGATAAAAAAGCAAAAAGATTCAATAAGCCTGAATTGTTGATCCTTGCTGCTCAAGACGAGTGTTTTTCGGCAACCGGAAGCTCTTTCTTAACCTTGAAATGCTCCAGCCAGAAGTGGCAACGTGATTTTCAAGAGAGGAAAGTGCTTTTGCAAGGGTGTGAGTCAACAATTCTAGTTGCGACGATTGGATGAGACCCAGGTAGATACACATGAACACCGTTTCTATGGCTAGCTATAGATCTTCCCAAAGGCTAAACCCGCTCTCGTTATTAGCACAATTATCTAGTCGTCAGGCTAATGGCTGTTTACAAATATCGAGTGGATCTGTTTCTTGGTCAATCCATCTAGAACAGGGAAAACTCATCTATGCTTCAGATTCAGTTGATCCATTCGAGCGACTTGACCGCCATTTGCGTCAGCTTTCTCGTGAAATTCCGACGCTTGTTAGTGCGGTTCGGGTTCAGGTTCGTTTGCTATTTGAATCTGATTTAGAGAGTCAGTCGAGTCAAAATCCGGATTACCAAGCGATTAATTGGTTAGTCAATCAACAGTATCTCAATTCAGCTCAAGCCGCAACTCTCATCGAAGAGTTAGCGGAAGAGGTCATTCGTTCGCTGCTTCCGGTTAGAGAAGGAACTTATCAATTGATTCCTCAAGATAATTTTGAGGATTTGCCTAAGTTCTGTCGCATTGAGCTACGAACACTGGTTGAACGCTGTCACGAACAATTGCGACGCCAGCAGTCTTCAGAATCCGTCAATGCGACGCCTAGCACTCCGGCTAATGCTTCGGCTCAAACGAGTACTCCTGCTAAGTTAGAGTTAATTCAAAACAAGAGCCAAAATTTAGCGAATAAATCGGCTAATACGAGTGGCGCGGCGGGTGCAACTCAAACTACTGCCAAGAAGAAAACTACCTACACAATTGCTTGTATTGATGATAGTACAACGGTATTGAATGCGATTAATTCTTTTTTGGATGATAAAAGCTTCTCGGTAGTGATGATTAATGACCCGGTACGGGCATTAATGCAGGTTGTTCGGATTAAGCCTGACCTGATTTTGCTGGATGTGGAAATGCCTAATTTAGATGGCTATGAATTATGTTCTCTGTTGCGGAAGCATTCGCTGTTTAAGACGACTCCCATCATCATGGTTACAGGTCATACTGGGTTTCTAGATAGAGCTAAGGCGAAGTTAGTCCGAGCATCGGGCTACTTGACTAAACCGTTTAACCAATCCGAATTGCTAAAGATGGTGTTTAAACACTTATCTTAGTTCAGGAGTATCACGAATGGATTTTTTGAGTTAATTTATGAGGATGGCTGAACGATGAGTACAACGTTGATGGGTACAATTTTGATTGTAGAAGATACTTTATCTGAGCTGGAGTTAATGAGCCATTATCTTCGGGAGAGTGGCTATAACGTTATCAATGCTATTGGTGCAAAAGAAGCGCTGAATAAGGTGTTGGAGCAAAAGCCTGATGTAATTGTTACGGATGTGGTTATGCCGGGAATGAGCGGGTTTGAGCTGTGTCGCAGACTGAAGACTCATCCAGTTACGGAAAAGATTCCCATCGTCATTTGTTCATCTAAAAATCAGGAGATTGATCGGCTGTGGGGGATGAAGCAAGGTGCTGATGCTTACTTGACTAAACCTTTTACCCGTGAACAAATTCTACGCGCTATTAAATCAGTCGCTCTGTAGAGAGTCAGTCATTTGTCGTTTGGCAAGGAGTCCGTTGTGAAACCCAATAATGAATGACTCATGACCCATGACTAACGACCAATCAAGAAAATTATGCCGGATTTACCTACCCTGACCAATACGCTCGCTCTTTTACCGAAAAAACCCCTGCATACGAAAAATCAGGGAGATACTTATCTTAAGTTTCAGTTAGGTGAAAAAACGTCGGCTGTTTTGTCTATGAGTCGGGCGCAGGAAGTTATTGTTTTGCCACCGGGACGATTGACACCGATGCCCAATATGCCTCCTTATGTTTTGGGATTGCTGAATCGGCGTTCTCGCGTTTTGTGGGTGATTGATTTAGGGAGGATGTTAGGGTTACCAGGAGTTCTAACGAATGTTCAGCAATACAGTATTATCATTATCCGCAATAGTTCGGGGTCTTTGGGGCTAGTTGTCCAAACGGTTGAAGGTGTGGTGCGTCTGACACCGGATTCGATTCAATCGCCGCACGGTCAAGTGTCATCGAGTTTGGTTCCTTATTTACGCGGATGTACTTTACAAGAGCGAGAAATTTTATTGGTTCTGGATACTGAGGCAATTATGGGTTACGCGCAGCGATAAGTAAACAGAAGAGAGTAATTGAATTCTTGGCAAAGATAGCTTTGGTGGGAGTTCAGGAAAAAGGGCAAGGTTACAGCTTTCTATCTCATTGCCAATTTATTATCACACAATGGTGCTTGTTTCATGGTTCAGAAATTCGATACAGCCAGTAATGGTGATAACCAAATTCCAGATAATATCAGTAGTAATAGTGTGAGGGACAACGGCTCGATGTATGGTGCTGACCTTCAGGATAAAATGAATGCGGCTCCGACGTTTCCCGTCAGTGCAACTCCTGCACCTGTAAGTGACGGGTCAGCTAAAACGGGGTCTTGGTGGGGGCGGCTTTCGTTATCGACTAAAGCCACAGTTTTGGCGGTTACGCTGAGTGTGGTTCCTGTTCTGGGAATTGGGACTGTTGACTATGTTTTGGTTAACCAAACGATTAAGGAAGAAATTGCCGTAGACAAGTCGAGCAAAACGTTGTCAAACCTGTTGTTGGGAACGGGGATAACGGCTTTGTTAGCGGGTGTTGTGGCTGTGTTGCTGGCTAAACGTGCGGTTGAACCTATTCTTGAGGCGTCTAGCGCGGTGCAGAAACTGGCTCAAGGGGATTTGGATACCCGTCTCCATGTCGCAGGAGACGATGAACTTGCTAGTTTGGGGTCTAGTATTAATCGCATGGTTACTCAGGTTCAGACGCTTCTGGAAGAGCAAAAAGCGTCCGCCCTGGCGCTACGATCCTATGCGGAAACGGTGAATGCGGCGAGTCGCGGGGATAAGCAGTTTCTGTTTGATCGGGCGGTTACGGAAGCTAAAAAACAACTGAATGCGGATCGGGTGGTTATCTATGGGTTTGAACCGGATTGGAGTGGTAGTATTGTTGCTGAATCCGTTGATCCAGGTTGGCCCAGGGCACTGATGGACAAAATTACAGACCCCTGTATTCCTCGCAAAATTCTAGATGAGTATCGCCAAGGGCGGGTTGTCCCGACATCTAATGTTCAGCAAACGGGTTATTCTCCAGCTCACCTTCAGCTATTGGCGCGACTGTCGGTCAAATCGAATTTGGTTGTGCCAATTGTATCGGGTGATGTTCTGATTGGTCTATTGGTTGCTCATCAATGCGCCGATATCCGTGTGTGGCAACCGTCGGAAATCGATTTCCTCAAAGAGTTAGCGACTCAAGTGGGTCTTTCGTTAAGTAGTATTACGCTGGCGTCATCGAAAGCGGCGGAAGCTGAACGAGTGCAGCGGTGGAATAACATTATTCCACGAATTCGCCAGTCGCTTAAAGCGGAGGAAATTCTGGAAACGGCGGTAACGGCGGTTCGTGAAGCCCTGTTGACGGATCGGGTGCTGATTTTCCGCTTTGATGATGCGTCGAGTGGTACGTTTGTAGCAGAAGCTGTAGCCCCCGGTTGGAGCAAAGTTCGGGGACAATCGTTTAAGGCAGCTGAACACGAGGGAGATATCGCTGAAGCCTACAGTGATCGACAGGTTCGTATTGGTGATAACCTTGATGATACGAAAAGCAGCGATTGGGAGTACACCATGCTTTCGGAACTGTCGGTTAAGGCTTATATGATGGCTCCGATTATCCGAGAGGGTAAAGTGTATGGCTTACTCTGTGGTCATCAGTGTTCCAAACCCCGCATCTGGCTAGAGGCAGAAACGGAGCTATTTTCCCAAATTGCCGATCAAGTTGGCTTTGCCCTTGACCAAGCCGCGCTGTTGGAACAGCAAGCAATCGCTACGGAACTGGCTCAGCGACTTAATGATATTACGTCTAATATTCGGGAGTCGTTCAATGTTGAAGAAATCTATGAGGCGGCGATTACAGGGGTGCGCCAAACCTTAGAAACGGATCGAGCGGTTGTGTATCTGTTTGACGCTAACTGGCAAGGCGCCATCGTGGCTGAATCTGTGGGTCGTGGCTGGCCCAAAGCTCTGGGTGCCAATATTGCTGATCCCTGTTTTGCTGACCAATATGTGGAAAAGTACAAGCGGGGTTTTGTCAGTAGCAATGAAAACATTTATGAGGCTTCCTTGAACCAATGTTACCTGGGTCAGCTTGAACCGTTTAAGGTTAAGGCGAATTTGGTCGCGCCGATTCTGGCAGAGGGGAATTTACTGGGATTGTTGGTGACGCATCAATGTTCTAGTCCGCGCCGTTGGCAGGAGGCGGAGATTAATTTCTTTAAGCAGGTGGCGATTCAAGTGGGTTTTGCCCTTGACCAAGCCAACCTGCTGGAACAGCGGGAACAAGCCCGGATTGAGGCGGAGTTGGCTTCTCAGGAACAGCGTCAACAAAAAGAATCGCTTCAGCTTCAGCTTTTGGAGTTGCTGTCTGATGTGGAAGGGGCTGCCCGAGGCGATCTCACAGTGCGGGCGGATGTGACTGTGGGTGAGATTGGCACGGTTGCTGACTTTTTCAATGCTGTGATTGAAAGTCTGCGGGGAATTGTTACGCAAGTGAAAACCGCCGCGACTCAGGTGAATACGTCCTTGGGTGAAAATGAAGGGGCAATTCGTCAATTGTCGGAGGAGGCACTGAAACAGGCTTCAGAAACGACTCGCACTCTGGATTCGGTTGAGCAAATGACTCGTTCAATTCAACAGGTGGCTGAGAATGCTCGTCAAGCGGCGGCTGTGGCTCGCACGGCTTCAACGACGGCTGAAGCCGGGGGACAGGCGATGGATCGCTCGGTGAAGAATATTCTGGGATTGCGAGAGACGGTAGCAGAAACGGCGAAGAAAGTCAAGCGGTTGGGGGAATCGTCCCAACAGATTTCTAAGGTGGTGTCTTTGATTAACCAAATTGCACTGCAAACGAATTTATTGGCGATTAACGCCGGGATTGAGGCGGCTCGAGCGGGGGAAGAAGGTCAAGGGTTTGCTGTGGTGGCTGAGGAAGTTGGGGAGTTGGCGGCTCGCTCGGCGGCGGCGACACGAGAGATTGAACAGATTGTGGAGAATATTCAACAGGAAACGGCGTCTGTGGTTGAGGCGATGGAGTTGGGTACGTCTCAGGTGGTGGAAGGGACGCATTTGGTTGAGGATGCGAAGCAGAGTTTGAGTCAAATTTTAGAGGTGTCTCGCCAGATTGACCAGTTGGTGCAGTCGATTTCGACGGCTACGGTGTCTCAAGCGGAAACTAGTCAAGCGATTACTGAGTTGATGAAGGATATTGCTGGTCTTTCTGAACGCACGTCGAATTCGACTCGTCAAGTGGCTAGCTCTCTCCAAGATACTGTGGGGATTGCATCAGAATTACAGGCATCTGTGGGTGCGTTTAACGTTGGGAAAGAAGGCTGAGGTTAGATAAAACTTCACGCTTCATACTTTATAAGATATGTTTCTACCATGTCACAGGACAAGGAACTTGAAATTCAGCTCCAGTTTCTCGAAGAAGCCCAGGAATATCTGGACACGATTGAATCGGCTCTCATTGGTTTAGCTGGGAACCATATTGAGAGTCAGCAAATGGATTCGATTTTGCGGGCGGCTCATTCGGTTAAGGGGGGTGCGGGAATGATGGGGTATCAGACGTTGAGTCATCTGGCTCACCGTCTGGAGGATTCGTTTAAGGTGATGAAGGTTCAGAGAAATTCCTTGAATGTGGATGCTGAACTTGAGGGCTTGTTGTTGGGGGCGGTGGATCATCTCTCCAGCGTGCTTTCTCTTAATCGCCAGGGAACGGATGCTGACCCTGAGTGGGTTTCTTCGATAGCGACGCCGGTTTTTGATCAGCTTCATGAACGCCTGGGTGATCCGGTTGAGGAAGACGCCAACAGTATGCTGGGGGCGGAAGATGGTACGAATGTTGCGGCTTTACTGTTTGAAACTGAGGTAGAGGGGTGTCTGGCTCGGTTGGAATCGGTGGTGGATGACCCCCAAGCGCCTTGCTTAGAGGAAGAGGTTTCGATTCTTGCTCAAGAGTTGGGGGGGTTGGGCGAGATGCTACAGCTAGAGGCTTTTAGTAGCTTGTGTGAGTCTGTGGTTCAAAGCCTGGAAGCTGCTCCCAATCAGGTTCGAGAGATTGCTAAGGCGGCGCTTCAAGCTTGGCGGCGATCGCAAGCGCTGGTTTTGGTGAATCAAGTTGGTAGTTTGCCGACTCATATCGAAGTGCCAGGAGTTGTTGTAACACCGACGCCTGCTACTGAGTTGGTGGAAGAGGATTGGGTTGCTGAATTTGACAGTTATAGCTCAGACACGGAGTTTGTTGAAGAAGCGGGAACGGCGGCTGAGTTTGACTATACCTCAGACACGGAGTTTGT
>CAZNNK010000003.1:0-14747 GCA_964574085.1 uncultured Coleofasciculus sp. | reverse complement strand
TTGAAGAAGCGGGAACGGCGGCTGAGTTTGACTATACCTCAGACACGGAGTTTGTGGAAGCGGCAGAAACGGCGGCTGAGTTTGACTATACCTCAGACACTGAAGCGGCTGAACCGTTGGTTAGTGACGAGGGTATTTTTGAGCAGACGGCGACAACGTCCTTCAGTGGCTCTCTGTCGAGAACTGTTGATCGCGATGCTGGCGTGGAACGAGCCGATAAGGTGAGATGGCAAGAGGTGAAAGCCTCGTCGAATCAAACAGAAAGAGCAACGAAGGATTCTCCAGAAAATACCGTCCGTATTCCAGTTCGACAACTTGATCAGCTCAACGATCTGTTTGGAGAACTCACCATTGAGCGTAATGGTCTTAGCTTACACTTGGCTCGTTTGCGTACTTTGATGGAAAAACTCAGCCGCCGAGTTAGCCATCTGGAGCAATCGAATGTTCGCCTGCGTACCACCTATGATACTGTTGCCACAGGGGTCGGTTCTGTGCCAGCTAGTTTAAAGTCCCTGGTGAATTCTCTGGCGACGAAACCGGGTGGTTCATGGCGTCCAACCCCGGTGCAAAATCTGACGGGTTTCCCTGATGAGAATGTTTCCAGCGGTGAACAGGGGGACAGTCTGCAAGATATCAGTAGCGCTTTTGACGCTTTGGAAATGGACCATTACAGCGACTTACACTTGCTGTCGATGGAAGTGATGGAAACGATTGTCCAGATTCAGGAAGTCACGTCTGATATTGAACTGAGTCTGGAAGATACTGACGGAACAGTTCGCGAACTTAACCAAACGTCTAAGCAGCTACAAACGAACCTGACTCGGGTTCGGATGCGTCCTTTGTCGGATTTGGTGGGGCGATTTCAACGCGCTTTACGGGATCTGGCGTTACAGCATGGGAAAGAGGTTGAACTTAAGGTTTCTGGGAAGGGGACTCTGATTGATCGCAGTATTTTGGAGGCGCTTTCAGATCCGTTAATGCACCTGGTTCGTAATGCGTTTGACCACGGGATAGAAAAACCTGATATTCGTCAGTCTCAAGGGAAATCGGCTCAGGGGACGATTGAGATTAAAGCGGCTCACCGGGGGAACCAGACGATTATTACGATTAGTGATGATGGGAATGGGATTAATCTGGATAAAATCCGGGCAAGGGCTGAACAAATGGGCTTGGATGCGGAACTGCTGGCGGCGGCGAGTGAGGATGAGTTGCTCTCGCTGATTTTTGAACCGGGTTTTAGTACGGCTGAACGGGTGACTGACCTGTCGGGTCGAGGTGTGGGGATGGATGTGGTGCGTAATAATCTTAAGCAAATCCGGGGGGATATCCGGGTTGATACTCAACCAGGTCAGGGGACAACGTTTACGCTGACGGTGCCGTTTACGTTGTCTGTGGCACGGGTTCTGTTGGTTGAGAGTAATCATACTATGTTGGCGTTTCCGACGGATGTGATTGAGGAAATGCTTTTACTGGATGAGGAGCAGATTTTGAGGACTCCGGGTAGTGAGGTTCTCAAGTGGGAAGAGGAGATGATTCCTCTGATTCGTTTGGGTGCGTGGTTAACGTTTAATTGCTCTCGTAAAATAACGACTCCGGAAGGTGTGCCGAGTATTAGTGAGCCAACGGTGTTGATGATTAGTCCTTCTGATCAGTTGATTGGGTTACAGGTGGATCGCTGTTGGGGTGAGCAGGAGGTGGCGATTCGCCAAGTGGAAGGTCCTCTTTCTATGCCTTCTGGGTTTGCGAGTTGTACGATTCTGGGTGATGGTAAGGTTGTGCCGCTGGTGGATGCGGCTTCATTGCTGCGCTGGATGAGGAGTGAGCGATCGCCGGATACGGAAGGGTCACTGGTGGAGCAGTTGCCTCAATTAGATGCGCCTCGTCCTGAGCAACCCATCAATGTGGCGACGCCTCAACCCCAGAGAGACACGGTTCTGGTGGTTGATGATTCGATTAATGTGCGCCGATTTTTAGCGTTGGCGTTGGAAAAGGCTGGGTATTTGGTGGAACAAGCCAAAGATGGTCAAGATGCTGTGGAAAAACTGTTGGGGGGGTTACAGGTGCAGGCGGTTATTTGTGATATTGAAATGCCTCGCCTGGATGGTTATGGCTTTTTGGCTCGGATCAAATCTGACCCGGCGTTCAGCGATTTACCGGTTTCGATGCTGACATCTCGAACTGGGGAGAAACATCGCCAGTTAGCGATGACGTTGGGTGCCAGTGGCTATTTTTCTAAGCCTTACAATGAGCGTGAGTTATTAGATACTCTAGAGCAGTTAATTCGGGGCAAGGTTCCGGTTTAAGTTTTGACTCTTCACGACTTTTGAGGGCATGAGTTTTGAGTTTTGAATTTTGAATTATATGGCTGTTTTTTCTCCGCTTTCTTCCCGACGTTCTACCAATCGCAAGCCTCAACCGACTCAACAGTTAATTGTTTTTCGCCTTTATACGGAAGGTTTTGCGTTGCCGATTCGAGCTGTGCAAAAAGTGATAACTCGGGGCAAAATTTATGGCGCACCCCAGGGGGGAGCTGTGGGGTTAACTCTTTATCAAGACCAAGAGTTACTGGTGATTGATGTAGACCATCGGATTTTTAAGAGGGCTGAGTCACCAAAGTTATCGCTCAGTTCTAGTCAGGGGGAGGCGGCGGAATCTGCCAGGACAGCATCGGTGAAATGGGAGGATGATACTGAGCAACGTTACTTGCTGATTGTGCAGAACCGAGCTGGCAAAATTGTGGGGGTACCGATTGATTCGCCGCCTTCGTTGCAGCGTGTGCCTGAGTCAGCGTTTAAGCCGTTAACGGCGGATTATATGGCTCAGGGGAATCTTCGCTGTGTGAGTGCTTTGGTGAGGCAAAATCCAGAAGACCCACCACTATTTTTGCTCAATCCGGAGCAGTTGATTCAGTCTCAACAGACTTTGTTGCCGGGAGGCAATTGAGGTTACCCTATGAACAAATTTCCTCAGTGATTGAGTTAAAACCCAAAAGTCGGAAAAGGGCGTTATGACGACATATCAGTTGTATTGCCACGCTCGACTGATTGAAACGCGATCGCTCTTTTCAACGCCTGGTCGTTTTACCACCACAGTCACTCCATCCCTATAAACAAATTCCCTCAGTAAGCCAGTCGGATGAAATAAGGCGTGATTCCGCCGGAATCTGCTCTCACTCGTCGAATTTTTTTATCCCACTACGTCATATATTGGAATCGTAAAAAAATTTTTTCCGCTCCTATTTTTCACCTCACCGGAAAAATTCATTGATAATCTTTACTAACTGCTCACAGTGAAAGTTGAGCTTGTTGACAGGTGATGCACCAGAATTTTGACCAGCTCAAACTGAACTATCACATTTCTCCTCTGGCTGCCAGATCCGCAGCACAATCCCTGATAAAGATCCTTTCTTCTAGAGTCCTATTCAACAAGTTAGCCATTTCTTTAGGGGTCATGTTAGTTGCCTCGTTGATTAAGAAGTCATAGAAGCTTTGTCTGGAGGCAAATGAGACGGGAGGATTGCAAGTCAAAACCGTGAGAAATAACACTGTTGTAACCTTCAGATAATCCTCTTCACTTCGAGCATCAAAACCCGCCCAATCGGGTGACGACACTATTTCGTTAATTTTCTTGACAAAGAAATCTTTCCAGTTCACATCTTTTAACTCTATTCGCCACAACTCGATGCCTAGCAAAACAGCCAAAAGTATAACCTCAGTTATTGTATCTTGAAGCTCAACTGTTGGCTTAGGCTTGCCATAATGAGGGTCTAATTTCTTGCGTCTTTTTGCTTCCCCCATAACACCTCCTAAAACTTGGAAACTTGGAAACTTGGAAGATAGGACGATGGATCGCATCCTCCGCGCAGTGCCAGTTCACTCCCCACTGTCTTTTACCTTATGCCAATCCTGGCTCCCAATATCGGATCACTGCCCGTCGTTCTCGATCTAAGAACCGAACCGCCCTCCTGAACGCTTCAGTGGAAGGGATAGTCTGGCGCAGGATATCGAACAAAGCCTTGCCCTCCCGACAACAAATCTTAAGCCAGCCTACCAGATCCTGGACTGATTCAGGTTGAAGGAATGGATCTAAGGCTACCTCTTTTTGGGGGAAAGATGCATCCCCCTCAAACCATGCTGCTAAGGTCTGGCGACGGGGATGATTATCCTGGAGTGCGATCGCGTCTTCCACCGTCTCATCTTCATACCCCCGAATCGTCTCCCAGAACTGACCGAAAGACTCAACCCGCGCTAGAGATGCCATTAGGCGCTCGACCTGCGACGGCTCCCCCGTGGATATGGTTGGGGTGTCTGGCGTCGTGTCATTGAGATTGGTGTCAATGGTGTCAATGGAATTCTGATCAGTAATAGTATTATTAGGAAATGATTGACACGGGGATTGACACTCTCTGGACTCAGATGCCTCTCTTGCCGCTTCCTTTGCCACGTCTCGTAATAGCCATGCCTGGAACACTTCATCACGTCCATCGGGTAACGGGATAGCTTGCCCGCTGTCATCCTTGATGAGTTTCCCCATGCAGTCCACCTCAAAGTCAGCCGCCGCAGCACCATAAATCAGTTGCCTATCACCCCTACTACCCTCTCGCCTCAGTTGGGGAAACTTGTACCCAATTAAGCCCAGTAGCTTCTGTGCGATCGACATTGGAGACTCGGATAAACCTATATTGATGCCCAGTATGGATTTTATGGCGAAGCGATTAGCCTTACAACGATCCGCGATCGCTTGTAACTCGGAATCATTTTGGGGGAATTCCCTTTTCTCTAGGAGTTTGTCAAAGCCAATTAAATACAATACGGCAATCTTGACCCCTAGCAGCTTTTGATTAAAGTCTGGCTTGAATATCGCGCCGTCGCCTTCATCAAGCATTTTTTGGGCGGCTGCTTTATCCCTGGCTAACAGATGTTCCCTTCCTATACTATAGAAATAATGAAGCTGTAAAAGCCGATACCATCCAGAATCGTCCTTCTCTATTAGCTCCGGGCTAATATTCACCCCGTAGCGGCGCGTCAATTCTGCCTTCCGGTACTTTTCCCGCTCCTGTTTGGTCAAAGAGCGTTGCTTTTTAAGTTTCAGGTAGGTTTTGTTGTTAATATTTGGGGCGGTGGATACGCGATCGCGATATTCCTGATAATTCTGCTCTTTGTTCTCTGCTACCGCTTCCTTGACTGCTTTAATCTCTTCCTTTTTTCCGGCGGCTGATACCTTAATGATATTATGCCCCTCCTCTTGCAGCTTGGCTTCTATGGAGGCTCGATAAGCTTTCATCTCCAGATTGATTCGAGCCGCGAATTTAGCCCAAGTCCTCAACGATTGAGGCTGGAAATTAGTATCGATACTATCGGTAAAATCAGCCTGGGCAAGCAGATTGATGTTAGCTTTTGTTATTTTATGTTCGCTCTTTAGGATTGAATTGGGATCAGTTGCTCCGTTACCAACCCAGCCAAACCCCGTACTTTTCGCCCAAATATACCTAGGGACATTAGGACGATACCTTGCCAAGGTTTGACACACAGAATTGACAGGTTGATGCCCTGGTCCTATGCCCCATACTGAATCAAAGCCGTCGCACTCAATTGATACCCCAGTCTCTAAAGTTGGGGAAGCAATTGCAACATCATAATTCGGTAAAATCTCATTGAGACGTTCGATACAGCCGAAAGCTGGGTGTTTGGGATCTGCCACGCTTTCGGCATCTATTCTTAGTATATTCAAGTCAGGGAAGCGGCTAAGGAGTAGGGATTCAAGGTTCTGAGTGCCATATTTGGATTTAATCTTCTGGGAGCCTGTACAGATGAAAGGCTTACCACCATTGGCAATATGCTCTATCAAGTCCCCCACTAACTGATCTGGGGTATTCCCGCCATAAGAATACACATCCCAACCTTGAGACGGCTTCCACTCATTGACGGCTATCCATTGGTTCACCTTGAAATCCACCAGGCTTTTGATAAAGTCGATTGAAACATCTGATAGATCAGCGTCACTCAGATAAATTCGCCCCCCAGTCGATAAAACTGTCTCTACTATCTCCTTAAGGGTTTTTAAGATGGATACGCGATCACTCTGACAGGTTGAGCTATTGAGTAAATGCCAGATTGACTGCTCACATTCATCCAAAAATAGGTCACACCCTTCAAAGTCTTCCGGGTTGATTTTAGCCTTGGAATTTGGGTGAAGTGAGTCAACACATAATCCAAAACCCCACAGACCAAAATCATCGCCTCTCTCTTCATCGATGTAACTGATCCCCAACCTTAAACACAGTTCATTGCCTAGCTGAATTCGATGCACCAATAAGAGAACTTTCTTCCCGCCATTCCTGATGATTGGCTCTACCTGTTTACCTAGCCAGAATGTTTTTCCCGTGCCTTTGGGAGACTTTAAGCCTATTAATTGGGAAGAAGCTGGAGGGCAAAAATCACCTAAGTATCGGCTATTAAGTTCGAGGTTTGGTGCGTAGGTTAGCTGGTTTAGTTGGGAAGCTTGCCAGATGGTGAGGTCTACAGCATTTTCGATCGCAGCTATAAGCGCTTCGCCGCCACAGCCAACGATGAAATCATCAATCCCCTTGTAATGGGCATCCCATGAGGCAACCTTAACGTGACATCCTGCTTTCTTAAGTAATGCGCCTGTAGCTGCGATCGCCTGATTAACCTGGCGTCGGGTTGACTGTTTGACATCCTGATCGAATGCCATTATAAATGAGCGATCGCGTTGGGCAAACTCTGCTAGTTCTGGGATGAGGTAGGTTTTCCCGATCTTTTCGTTGTACTTGTTTTTTGGGGTTCTCACGCCCGACCAGACACCGGGGACTGCTAGAGCAACATACCCTTGAGATAACAGCGCCGCAGCTTTCTTGACACCCTCGGTAAGGACGATCGAGATTTGTGGGTGGTCTTTTACCCACTGCCAAAAGTCTAAATAGTTCCCGATGGGGATGTTATAACGATTGGCTATCCTCTGCCAGAGGTGTCGTGGCATTCTGAGGCGGAAGATTTCCGTGGACGTCTGGGGAGGATGTTCGTACTTGATCGGCTTCGATTTGTTCGAGTCGAAACGTGGGCGATCGGGTTTAAAGCATCCCCACTGACTATCGGTAGCGCCGCTGCACCACCAGCCACCGTGCCACCAGTTATTCCCGAATCGGCGATTCATCTTACGGGCAATGGCATCGGGGTGGACTTTGCCTGATTTCCAGTTGTAGAGCAGGTACTCGTATGGAGTCCGTCCTGATATGGATTGCAGGTTGAGGGCGGTCAGTTCTGGATCAATAGCACTGCCTGTCGTCCACTCGTCCCAATGGTTTTTCTGAATGTGTAGAGGGTGATTTTTCCCCATGATGCAAAACTCCTGGTTGGTTGTGCAATCCAGGAAATTTGGGGTAGCATGGGACTACAAACAAATTTGGTTTTGGTTTCCATCCCATGGACTCCAATTTCCTGGGAAACCAGTGCGTTGGAAAAATCTTGGCGGATTTAACTGCACTGGTTTCGCGTTTTTATATTTTCACTACTTTACCGCGTCGCGATCCCTCCATTGCCAAAAATCGATTTAATGGGTTGCTGTCTATCGAAAGCAGAGGTTCTTTACTTTTCTTCCCATGTAAGTTTCCTGGTTGTGGAGGAAACTATCAATTACAACGCATGGGTTAGGAGCTAGCTAACTCATGCTCTACCCATAATAACAAGTCTATTAATTTTTCGTATTTTTCATAAACTCATGCAAGGCGAGGGGTTAATCACACGCAAAGAGACAATGGAACTGACTGGAGCCACATCCAATCAGTTACAGTACTTTGAGCGTGTAAACCTCATTAAACCTACAAGAATTCTAAAGGAAAGACGAAAACGTCCAGATGTCTACTATAGTTGGACACAGCTACTTGAGATAAAAGCTATCTGCAAGCTCCGGCAAGAAACCTCACTCCAAACAATCAGGAAGATTCTGGACTTCCTTGAGGAGTACCAAATCAACAAGAGCCTTAGAGACAAGCAAATCGTTGTCATTGACGGAGAAGCCTTCTGGGTAAAACTAGACTGGTCAGATTTTGGCAGGCAAATATCAGCCCTCAAGGTTGCTGACAAGCACAACAAGGGTGTTGGTCAGTACACACTCATAGTGGTTCCTGCACTCAAAGACCTAGAACAAGAAATATGGGAAACCGCCAAACAGTCTAAAACCATCGATATAAAAAGCTTCACAAAAAGAACAGCACAAACAAAGAAGACTGCATAAAATTGCTTTTACTCATCATCTGGCTTAGTCCCTATCTGTGTTGCATGTTTTCTTCCTATACTGGATTGCCAACAATGGGCAAAAATCTGGAGGTTTCCAGGTTGACTAGCATCTTGGCTGTGCCAACCTTTCCGTAAATCCGGTTTTTATCAACAATGAACTCAATCGTTTTGTCGTAAGGATTTTTGCTGTAGTAAGCGTCGCGGTAAAGCATAATCACCGCATCGGCTGCTTCTGCAATCTCCCCAGAATCCCTCAAGTCCGCCTTTGTGGGACGCTTGTTGCGGCGTTTTTCCACATCCCGATTAATCTGAGAGCCAAGATAGAACGCCACATCAAAGTCCTTCGCGATCGCTCTTAACTCTCGCGTAATCTGACCCAGTTCTAAGTTCCGGTTTTGAGCTGTTCCCCCCAGATTGAGCATTTGCACGTAATCCAGAAATACTGCCCCTAGCTGCCCTTGTCTTAAAATCGCCTGCTTGACAATGGAGCGAATGGTGGTAATTGATGGGTTAGGTTCATCATAGACCATCCAGGGTAGCTCGCTAAATATCTTGATTGCCTGCGCTAAGAACTTCCACTCGTCCTCTTTTATGCCTCCAGGTAGTGGACCTCGGAATAGGCGGCTATTGTCGATTCCAGACAGACGAGCCAGGAGCCTTTGGTTAATGGAGTCTTTGTCCATCTCGCAGGAGAAGAACAAAACAGGCTGGTTGAGTTTGGTCATGATGGCGTGGGACAGAGAAAGCATCACCTGAGTCTTCCCCATCGAAGTTGCACCGCCAATCACGGTTAGTGTCTTGCGGTGCTTCCCACCCGTTAATGCCTCAAGGTCGTACCACCCCACGACCTCACCTGCCCTTTTTCCTGTCTCAATATTGATGAATAGCTGGGCGGTCATCTGGGGTGCGTCTTCTAGCTGATAGCGAGTTCTTGACTGAGTAGTCGTCAAGTTAAAAATCTTCTGCTCCGACTTCTCTAAAATAGTAGCTAACTCTGTCCACGTCTCGTAACTGAGGTGGGCAATTTCGTAACCTGCAAAGATTAACTGACGGCGCAGGTGTTTGTCCATCACTAACGCTGCATATCGGTCAATGTTGACCGCTGACACCGTGCGATCGATAAGCTGTGCTAATTTACTCTGACCCCCCACTTTATCCAATAAGGCGTGGTCATATAGCCAGGTGGTGACACTCATCAAATCTGTTGGCTTTCCCTGGTTGTACAGAGTCAATGCTGCTCGGTAGATTTCTTGGTGGGCGCTAACGTAGAAGGCTTCAGGTTTTAGCAGGTCAACCACCCGACCCATCGCTCCAGGATCGAGCATTATACCGCCCAGAATCGACTCCTCGGCATCAACATTTTGAGGCAGGGGTCCGTTCTGAATCGATGAAAAAACAAGTTTGTTCATGTGATTACAAAAGTGGTGTTCCCATGGAAGATTTGTAACCAGGAGCATTTGACTGCTCTGCCTTTTGCTGTTTCCATTTTTCCTGCTGAGCTTGAAGTTCAGCGAGTTCTTGGGAAGCTGCTAAGAGGAGTTCTTGTCGCTGTTGTTCATAAAGCTCTGGGTCAACCTGGTTTGGTGTTGGAGATGAAACTGGAGATGACACAGCTTTAAATTCAGAACTCAGTTCAAGCCAGTTTCGCTCAATCCACTTTTTAGGAAGTACTGGCGGTTTAGGCAGCTCTGCTGCCTTTTTCATTCCAAACTCAAAAAAGCTCTCTCTCTCGCAATCTGAGAGAGAGTTGATAAAAATCTGATAAGAATATGGGGAATCGGGGGAATCCTTTCTCTGAGCGGGGTTGGGGGGGGTGGGGGTCTCCGATTTGTCCAACAAAGTCTCCGATTTGTCCAACGAAGTCTCCGATCTGTCCAACAGAGTCTCCGATTTGTCCAACGAGTCTCCGATTTGTCCAACGAGTCTCTGATCTGTCCAATGAGTCTCCGATTTGTCCAATGAGTCTCCGATTTGTCCAACAAGTCTCTGATCTGTCCAACAAGTCTCTGATTCGTCTAATGAGTCCTCGCTCTGTTTAACCGTCTCCGATTGATTACAAGCGTTTGTACTCTGTTCAACCGTCTTCGATTGGTCACAAGTGTCTTCACTCTGTACAAAGCTCACGACTACACCGTTGGGAGCCTCCCAATCAATCAGACCTTTGTCCTTCAAGCGTTGAATACCCTTGTAGAAAGCTGCCTTGCTGATTCCCAGTTCTTTGCAGACTGAACGTTGGTGTAGAGTCATCTTCCAGTCGGGAGCCAGCTTGATTTTCAGGTAGTAGTAGATTAAAGCCGTGGAAGAAATCAGCCCATCTTTGTACTGGGCGATCGCGTCGGCTTGAGTCATTCGGTAGTGTTGTGTCATAATTTACCTATATAATGAAGGATTGCCCCGCCCTATTTGGGGTAGGGCTAATTTTTTATCCTTATAATTTTTCTAGGTGAACCCCACCAATTAAACAACAGTTTAACTATTTTGTCAATTAAAAGTATTATTAATTGAGCTAAAAAAGCGTAAAATCGAAATATGGATTGGAATAAAGCTTTCGATAAAACGCTGAGAACTTACGGAGTTAGCGCCAAGTGGCTCTCCGAACAGACAGGTTTGTCTCAGCAGACCATTTCCTATTTCAGGAAAGGTAGGCAGCCGATGACTACTGAAAACCTGGGTAAACTTTTAATGAAATTATCGACTGAGGCAAGAGAATACTACTTCTCGCTGGTGCTTGGGGCATCTGTACCGAAGCGATCGCCCTCGTTTGAGGAAGAGATAGAAGAATTAATCGATAAGGCAGATCATGCCCAAATTGCCATCCTTCTCAGTATGCTCTCAGCCAAATTTTCTTCGCTGAGTAGTTCAAAAGATCTGTCTCAGGAAAAGGTTTTGTTAGGCTAGCGGCTAAGTAGGGCTTGCTGCATGAGTATGGAAGGTAGACTAGATAGGGGTTTCAAGCCATTTTTCGACCCAACAACAAGTGCTTTCGTTTTTACACTACCACCCTCTTGCATCCTGGAATTTTTGCCTATGTCCGCGCCGAATTTTCCCTCGACAGAGGGTTGAAACCATTGCAAGAAAGCCTATTCCCTATTGCCTCTCCCCACCACAAGACTCCCTGCAGCAGACCCTAAGTATGAACTGTGCCATCGGGCATGATTGCCCCACTCAAAATCACTCCGTCTAAGTCAACCTGACTCAGGTCTACCCCCTTAAGCTTGGCTTCAGTCAGCTCTGCCCCATCCAAATTCGCTTGACTCAGATTGGCGTGGCTCAAGTTAGCACGCACTAAATTGGCTCCCAGTAAGTTAGCGCCTTCCAGATTAGCGGCTTCCAGGTTCGCCTGACTCAGATTGGCACCCCACAAATCTGCCTGACTCAGGTTCGCCTGACTCAAATTCGCCTGACTCAGGTCAGCTCCCCCTAAATCGGTTCCATTCAGATCGGCTTTTTTCAGGGATGCTCCAGGGGCAATCAAGTACGCACCGCCCTCGCTGGGGTCGAAACCGGAAGGAAATTGAGTCGCTTCGTTGTAAATGGCGGTTTTGACGCTAACACCATCCAGAGTGACATGGCTCAAATCTGCCCCACATAGGTTGGTTTGACTTAGGTCAGCTCCCCTGAGATCCGCCTCACCTAGATTCACGCCAGAAAGTGATACTCTAGGGGCAATTAAGCACGCGCCACCTTTGAGCGGGTCGAAACCGGAAGGAAATTGAGTCGCTTCGTTGTAAAGTGCGGCTTCAAGCTGGGTTCCCTCTAGAATGGCATCTTGAAGATTGACGCCAAACAATTTGGCTTTCCTCAAATCAGCACCAGTCAAATCCGCTCCCCTCAGGTCAGCTCCTGTCAGATTGACTCCCCCAAGTGATGCACCTGGAGCAATTAAGTACATCCCCGTTTCAGTGGGGTTAAACTCGACCGGAAATTGGGTCGCTTCGTTGTAGAGTGCGCCCATCCCGTTCACCCCTTGTAGGTTAGCTGAACTCAGAGAAGCCCCCAACAGGTTAGCTCCCCTCAAGTCAGCTCCGGTTAAATCAGCTTCCCGTAAATCTGCCTGCCACAAGTCGGCTCCACTGAGCGATGCTTCTTGAAAAGACGCGCCAATCAGTTCAGCGTCCCACAGAATGGCATTGGTTAATTTTGCTCCTCTCAAATTGGCTTTCCAAAGTGCAATACCAAACAAGTTTGCCCCGCTCAAGTCGGCTTCACTCAAATCGGCTTCACTCAAATCGGCACCACTGAGGTTGACGCCACTGAGGTTGACTCCAGCCAGTGACGCGCCAGGAGCAATGCTGTACGCTTCGGCTTCGGTTGGGTCAAAATCTTGGGGAAATTGAGTCGTTTCGTCGTAGAGTGCGCCTTTGATGTCAATCTCTAGAAGGGTCGCGCTTCGTAGATTAGCTCCTAATAGATTAGATTGTTTTAAGTCAGCGCCGGTTAAGTCAGCTCTGGTTAAGTCAGCGCCCATTAAACAGGCTTCGCTTAGATTCGCCTCCTGCAAAGATGCTTCTCTCAAGTTCGTTTTCCAGAGGTCAGCACGACTCAAAGAAGCCCCGGTTAAGTTGGCGTTACTGAGGTCTACCCCACTCAGGTCAGCTTCGGGGAGTAAACTCTGAGGTGCAATTAAATAAGCCCCGGCTTTAACGGGGTCAAAATTGTCAGGAAACTGAGTCGCTTTGTTGTAAAGGGTGGTATGAAAGTTGGTTTTATGCAGCAGCGCATTACTGAAATTAGTTTCACTCAGATTGGCGCCACAGAGTACGGCACGACTCAGGTTGGCTTCACTCAGATTGGCTCCCAATAAATCTGCCCCACTGAGGTTTGTACCTGTTAAGTTAGCCTTGCTGAGGTTGGCTCGCCACAACACGACTCGTTGCAGGTCTATTCCACTTAAGGAAGCTCCACTTAAGTCGGTTCCACTAAAATCTCGTTCCCCTTGTCTATATCTTTCTATTATTTCGTCAGCATTCATTTCAATAGAAATTAAAAATAATTGGTGTCAGGAAACGTCTGGCTCCAACGCCCATATTGCATAGCCTTTTTCGGTTTTCGTAATCACCGTTTTCTGAGTGTGATCACCTAGCCGGGTCAGGATTTCTAGTACCTTCTCCTGGGTTTTCTCGGCTCTCAAAAAGCTGTAGTATTGACCTTCAACGGCGATGGCAAATGAGCGTCGTTTTAAATGGGGGGTTTGAATCCGGCAGATTTTGTACTGGTCGCGAGATTCTAGGATTTCACTTTCAATCAGGTCTAAAGAAAGAGTAGCAGATTGATTGGCGTGACGTGGTGTAAACTGAATCACCTTATTCTCGTCTGGCACTGGGGATAAGTCGGGTGCTTCTGACAGGACACTTAGCGCCCCTGTCGGATGAGGTAGAGTGGGTGGAGGCTGAACTAAGAGTGGCTCAGGTTCAACAGGTACGTCTGGCTCTTCTCCAAGGGCTTCTGGAGGCGTTAGCAATGGACTGTCGAACCCGACTTCGGTTGGGGGTAGGTCGATTGCTGAAACTTCTGGTCGGTATTCTGGGTGGTCGAGGGGTTCGGGCTGAATTGGGGGGTCGGGTGAATTGGGCGGTGGATTTGATGACTCCTCTTCTTCTGTTGTTGATTCACTCCATTGATTCCACCGTCGAATCATTTCGACGGTAGCCATGCCAGCTCCGACGCTGACGACGATGGAGAATCCGATATAGGGAATGGCGACTTCTTTGTGATTGCCATCAAAAATCGGTTGAATTTCCCCACTATAAAAGGGGGAGAGTTCAATAATGACGGGTTCTTTCCCGATTAAAGCAAAGGGTACTGTCAATGTAGAAAAGACAGCACTGGAGATAAATACAGCCGGTAAGAGAATATTGCTGAGGGAATAACTGCTCATGTTTTAGAGGAGTGGCAATGAGCAAAGAAAAGCGTTTTGCTGATCTCTACTTTACCCAAGTTTTTCATGAGTTGTCCCTGTCAATCTGGATAACCTTGCTGCTGGAAGAGAGAAACAAATAGGGCTTGCGCGTCAACTTGGAGACTGAATTCTCACGGCGCAAACCCTGTATGCCAATTTATTTCTCGGTGCCTAGCTCCAATTATCGTCTCTGTTCAATGATGCCTACATCAGCAATATTTCTTAATATGACTACGCGAATTGGCTGATTGACGTCACTCGCCTTCTAAACCCTCTTTCCCCCAAAAAGCGCCCCCCCGTTATGGGAGAGCGCTTTTTGGGTTTTATTTAGTTGAGGTGACGCGATAATCGCATCTATTTACTTGCTCGTCGCGCCGCCTGCTTGATTCCTGATTAGCCGTTGATGCTAGGAGCCGTCAATGCTACTGGGGTGGTTTCACCAGCCGCCAAGTCTAAGGGGAAGTTGTGAGCGTTGCGCTCGTGCATTACTTCAAATCCTAAGTTGGCGCGGTTGAGTACGTCTGCCCAGGTGTTGACGACACGACCTTGGGAATCCAGGATTGACTGGTTAAAGTTGAAACCGTTGAGGTTGA
>CAZNNK010000002.1:0-29358 GCA_964574085.1 uncultured Coleofasciculus sp. | reverse complement strand
CAACTGTTAGTTTCTGCGTTGAAACGATGATAGGCTAAAGCCCTTACTACAAACTACAAACTACAAACAGGACGACTAAACACTAGGAATAGTCGCCCGATTAACTTTTTGGTTGAAAAAATCAAGTTGAGTTAATCTTTATTTGTTAACCCTTCAACCACGTCTTTCGCTTTGTCTAATACGTTTTTATCAGGCTGAGATTCTTTATATTTTGCCTCTTCCTCTTCATAAAGTTCTTGCACACCTTTTTTGGGGTCTTTCGATAGTACTTCTTTGGCTTCTTCGTAGGCTTCTTCTTTCTCTTGCTGTGATAATCCTAATTCGGTCTTCTCTGCCTTCGGTGGAGTCGTTAAGGGTGTATCAGACGTAGCTAACGCCGCTTGATTCGTCACCATCAATAAACCACCTAGACTTATTAAAGTGATTAAACTTAAAGCCCAAAGCATTTTGCCGATCCGTTGCTGAAAACTGATCAAAAACTGTAACATTGCACTCTCCTGTTAGCAAGAAAACAAAAATTTACTCGAACTATTTATTATACCTGCTAACGACAACCTTTGCTTCTGCCCATGGATAGATATCCGACTTGAATTGTTACTTATAATTTATGAATGTCTATTAACCCAGTCGAAAGCATCTTTTTCAACTCCTGATTGAGCGCCTTATACCCCCGGCGGTTGATATGTAACGTGTCGTAAACATATTGGTGTTTCACTTGCTGATCCTCTACCAGAAGTGAATAGGCATCTAAAATTAAAACATTTTTGGCTTTTAGCGAGTCAAGGTAAGCATTGACCTCCTCAACGACTAAAGCGACATCAGGTGACCAAAAGGGTTGACGAATTAGGGGAACCGAACCGATGGGAAAAATAGCCAGCGATACAATTAATGCGACTAGACAGAATAAACCTGTAAATCGAATTAAACGGCGTCTAACTTTAATGGTGTTCAATTCCTTAACTAATAGTTTTATTAGACGATTGAATTGGCTCAAAACTTGTCAGAATCTCTTGAGGAATTCCCCGTGGGCGCATTGTCACTAAATCCACCCATACCCAAATGGCTTCGGCAATGACTAGGGGTTGTACGTCTCCTACTCGATGCGTTTCATAGCGTCTAATCGCCCGGGTTCCTTTCATCTGCTCAAGCCAAGTGGTAATTTCTAGGGTATCATCAGCCATCGCTGGACGCAGATAGTCGATTTCAATCCGACGCATGACAAACACACCTCCCAGCTTTCGGCATTGTGCCAACGAATAGCCCAGGATTTGCGCGTGTTCCACGGCGGCTTGTTCGAGATAGTTCTGGTACACGGCATTGTTGACATGTCCAAGGACATCAATTTCATAATGCCGCACCCGCAATTGCCGGGTATAGATTTGCATAGGCTTAATCTGTCGGAAGGATTCTCAGGGTTGAGTAGAGACGCGCCATGGCGCGTCTGAACAGTTCGGAAAGTCCTAATCGATGTGTCTACTGCTATAGCATACTGAAAACTCTGACCCTGCCTAGTGCTACCGATTATTTCAATTGCGTGTTTGATCGTTTATTATAGTATTATAGAAATTAAGCGGTGCTATTTTTTATCTCACGTTTCCATTAACCTGGAGACATCACTAACAGACGAATCTCTTCTAGGGGTAGCGGCAAAATATCGGAAGGTCTAGATCATTGCTAATCGCTTTCAGTCAAATTAGGTACAACCAAGAGATGGCTAGCTACTCTCGATATTTGGTGTATGATTGAGTGGTCAATTACTCAGGGACAACTACAAAAGATTTGACATTTTCGTCATTTAATGCAGTAATTAACGTTTATTAAATTCCTAATCAATACGTAAATTTTCTTGAATTTTTTTTGCAATTTAGCCCCACAAACCAGGAAAACCAGCCCAGATGCTTGCAGTCTAGTTTTAGGTAGATACACTGGTTAAGTGGTCAACTCTATTCTATGCATGGCACATATCACCGAACCATTTTAGCAACAGAAATGTTTCTCAAGTCTCCAAACAATCATAAGGTTGACTCTGGGACATGGGAAGGAACACTGTCACGGCATTACCCTAGTACCGTTACCTTGGACGTTAAACGTCAAACGTCTTTAGTCATGACTTGGTTTACTGGTTTGACTCGTTGGCTTTCCTTGCCCCTCTGTGTGTTCCCTTTAATCCTTATATTTAGTGTCTTTATCGCTGGCTGAAATCAGCCTAAGTTTCTCCATTCGGTAGAGTTTGTATGATTCCCTTTTTCAATCGACTGTTAATCGATGGGTTGATTCATTGGTGTAATTTAGCTGATGGGCTGTTGAGTTCTAGCCCAATTCGCTTAGTGCTAATCTATGGTAGTGTTTTCGCCGTCATCGGGTTACTGGCGACAGGTTTAATTTATTTAAGACAAACCCAAGCTAACGGCAAGAATACCGATCGCGCCAATTCTTCAGACCCCTTGACTGAAACGATATCAACCGACTTCGCTACGCTGTTTCAAGCGATTCCCCAGGCAATTATTGTTACGGATACCGACGGTAATATTGTTAAAGTCAACTCAGCCTTTAGTCAGCTTTTTGGTTACGACGCCAAAGCCCTCATCGGACAACCCTTATCGCAGTTGTATGCGAATTCCCAGGAGTTTAAGCCACAGAGTCTGAATCCAGGTTCAGCGGATTTTAATCGGTCTAAATTCATCACTTATCAACGCCAAAGCGGAGATAGTTTTAGCAGTGAAACCCTCACTATCGTGGTTAAAGATAGGCAAGAAAACGTGATCGGGATTCTCTGGCTGATTCGCGATAGTAGCGATCGCCAGCAAACTGAACTCGCCCTGCAAGCCAGTGAGGAACGGTTAAATCTGCTGATTGACGGGATTAAAGACTACGCGATTTACCTGCTGGATACCGAAGGTAAAATTGTGAGCTGGAATGCAGGCGCTCAACGGTTGAAAGGGTATACCGCCTCAGAGATTATTGGTCAATCCTATCAGTGTTTTTTCCCCAAAGCCGACCAAGACCAGGGTAAACCCCAACAATCTTTACAAATTGCCGTCGAAATGGGTCGATTTGAGGATGAAGGATGGCGGGTGCGGCGGGATGGTTCCCGGTTTTGGTGTACCACCATTATTACCGCGCTGCGGGATGAAATGGGACAGTTACGGGGGTTTGCTAAAGTTACCCGCGATATTACCGATCACAAGCAGACAGAACGACGTTTACAACTCTTAGAACGGGCGATCGCGGCGAGTAGTAATGGTATCCTGATTACTGACCCCAATTTACCCGATAATCCGATTATATTCGCCAATCCTGGCTTTGAGCGGATTACGGGTTATTCCGCGTCAGAGGTATTAGGTAAAAACTGTCGCTTCTTACAAGGCGATCATCATCAGCAACCGGGTTTAGACAAACTGAAAGCGGCGCTACAAAACGAACAAGACTGTCACGTTATCCTGCAAAACGTTCGTAAAGATGGGACTCGCTTCTGGAATGAACTATCCGTTTCCCCCATCCGCGATCGCAACGGTAAACTCACCCACTATATTGGTATTCAAACCGATATTAGTGAACGTCTGCAAGCCGAACAAGAGCGCGATCGCTTCTTTGCTCTGTCCGTTGATATGCTCTGTATTGCGGGGTTTGATGGCTATTTTAGACGCCTGAATCCCGCTTGGGAAAAAACCTTGGGGTGGACAGAAGCGGAACTCTTAACCCAACCCTATTTAGATTTAGTTCATCCCGATGATCGCGCAGCGACAATCGCGGAAGCGGAAAAGCTAACCACTGGGAACGATACAATTGCCTTTGAAAATCGCTATCACTGTCGTGACGGTTCCTATCGCTGGCTGTTGTGGAATGCGACAGCCTTAGTCGAAGACGGGTTAATTTATTGTGTGGCTCACGATGTCACCGAACGCAAGCAAGCCGAAGCCGCTTTACGGGAAAGTGAAGCTCGTTTCCGTACCATGGCAGATAGTGCGCCTGTACTGCTTTGGGTGTCAGGAACCGATGGACGCTGTACGTTTTTCAACCGCCCTTGGTTGGAGTTTACCGGACGCCGTTTAGAGGATGAACTGGGGGAGGGGTGGCTAGAGACGGTACATCCAGAGGACAAGGACAAGTATTTACAGACGTATAGTCATGCCTTTCACCATCGCCAAACCTTTCGCATGGAGTACCGACTGCGACGCGCTGATGGGGAATACCGTTGGCTTTTAGATACAGGGATTCCGCGATTTGGTACAGATAGCGCTTTTCTGGGGTATATCGGTTCCTGTATTGATATCACAGATGTTAAACAAAGTCAAGCCGCGCTCGAATATTCCCAATCCCTGTTATCGGGGGTCTTAAATAGTTCCTTAGATGGAGTCATGGCATTTGAGGCGGTGCGCGATCGCCAGGGCATAATTACTGATTTTAAATGGCTCCTGGTTAATCCGGCGGCGGAACGCATGGTGGGACGAACCCGTGAGCAACTCATGGGTCAGTATTTACTCACGGAAATGCCAGGAAATCGCCAAGATGGACTCTTTGATTTGTATGTTCAGGTGACTGAAACCGGGATTCCGATTGAGCGAGAATTTCATTACCATCACGACGAAATTCAAGCATGGTTTCAAATCGCCGCCGTCAAATTAGGAGACGGATTTGCCGTTACTTTTGGTGACATTACTCATCGCAAACAAGCCGAAGCCGCCTTATCTGAGAAAAACTCAGAACTGCAAGCGATTTTTAACGCCCTTCCGGATTTGTATTTTCGCTTGAGTCAAGATGGCACGATTCTCGACTATAAAGCCAGCAATCAGAGTGAATTATACGTTGAGCCAGACCAGTTTTTGGGACAACCGCTCCACAATGTCCTACCAGAGGATGTGAGTGATAAAATTCATCAAGCGATCGCCCTGGTGACTCAAAGCCAATCCCCAGTGAGTCTGGACTATTCCTTATCCTTAGAGACAGGGGAGCAACATTATGAAGCCAGATTGGTTCCCTGTTTAGAGAATCAGATCATTGGCATTGTCCGGAATATTAGCGATCGCAAACAAATTGAGCAACAACAGCGCCAAGACGAAGCCGCGATTCGGGGTTTATATCGCGTCGCCGCCGCCCCCAAACTCACGTTTGAGCAACGGCTGCAAGGACTCTTAGCCTTAGGACGACGCTATTTTGGTCATCAGGTGGGGATTGTGTCTCGGATTGAACAAGGGCGCTGTCGGGTGATCGCGGCTCAAGTTCCGCCTAACTCCCCTCGACAGGTGCAGGCGGGGGATACGTTTGAATTAGGACAAACGATTTGCCACGAAACGATGCACGCCCGGGAACCGATCGCCTTTGCATCGGCGGAGGATACAGAGTGGGCAAATCATCCCGCTTGTTTAACCTTTGGGATTAAATCCTATCTAGGTACCAGTGTCAAGGTGGGAGGAAATGTGTATGGAGCGCTCTGTTTTTTAAGTGTCCATGAACATCCCGCCAGCCTCACGTCCAAAACCCCCTCAGCGTCTGTGCAACTGCTGAAATTGATGGCACAGTGGGTGGGTCATGAAATTGAACGACAACAAGGGAAAACCGTCTTAGAACAGCAATTGCAGCGGATGTTGCTGCTCAAACAGATTACCCAAGAAATTCGGCAAAGCTTAGACTCTCAGCATATTTTTCAGACGGCGGCGACACGAGTGGGACAGGTGTTTGGCGTGAATCGGTGTCTGATTCATACCTATTTGACCCAGCCGAGTCCTCAAATTCCCTTGGTGGCGGAGTATTTAGAGCCAGGGTATGAGTCGATGCAACAAAAAATGATGCCGATATTGGACAAGTTTCACACCCAAGCCGTGTTAGCGCAAGACCAAGCGGTGAGTTCAGAGAATGTCTATCGTGATCCGCTGTTACAGGAAACGGTGGACTTTTGCTGTCAGATTGGGCTGAAATCCATGCTGTCGGTACGGACATCCTATCAGGAACAGACGAATGGGATTATTTGTTTGCATCAATGCGATCGCTTCCGGGAATGGAGTGAGGATGAAATTGAACTCTTAGAAGCAGTGGCGGCGCAAGTGGGAATTGCATTAGCGCAAGCGCATCTGTTGGAACAGGAACAGCAACGGCGGGAAGAATTAACCCTGAAGAACCTCGCCCTACATAAAACTAAACGGGAAGCCGAAGTCGCCAATCGCGCCAAAAGTGAGTTTCTGGCGATGATGAGCCATGAAATCCGCACGCCGATGAATGCGGTGATTGGCATGGCGGGGTTGTTATTGGAGACGGAATTGACGCCGCAGCAGCGCGATTTTGCCAATACGATTAGTAGTAGTGGGGATGCGTTGCTGACGATTATTAATGATATTCTGGATTTCTCCAAAATCGAATCCGGTAAATTGGAATTAGAGGAACATGCCTTTGATGTGCATGTTTGTGTGGAGGAAGCCTTAGATTTAGTCGCCTCTCAAGCAGCGGCGAAGGGATTGGAACTTGCTTATTTAATTGAACCCCAAACCCCAACCACGGTTGTAGGTGATATTACCCGCCTGCGACAGATTTTGGTGAATTTGCTCAGTAATGGGGTGAAGTTTACCGAAGCCGGGGAAGTGGTGGTATCGGTGGTGAGTCGGTTATTGTCTGGGGACACCTATGAACTGGAATTTAGGGTACGAGATACGGGAATCGGGATTCAGCGCGATCGCATGAATCGGTTGTTTAAACCCTTCTCTCAGGTGGATGCGTCAATGACGCGCAATTATGGTGGCACAGGTTTAGGGTTAGCGATTAGTAAGCGCTTAAGTGAACGAATGGGGGGGCGCTTATGGGCAGAAAGTGAGGTGGGCAAAGGTTCGACGTTTTATTTCACGATTGTGGTGCAATCCGATCCCAATTCGGTGACAACGGAGTTGGATTCCTCTCCACCGGAGTTACGGGGAAAACGGGTATTGGTGGTGGATGATAATGCCACCAATCGCCAAATTATTAGGCTACAGGCGCAGTCGTGGGGGATGGAGGTGATCACGGCAGCATCGGGAGAACAGGCGCTGAAGCGGTTAGCTGACGCCGAACCCTTTGATTTGGCGGTGTTGGATTGGCAAATGCCAGAGATGGATGGGGTGACGTTAGCCTTAACCATTGAAGCATTGCCGCATCGGCAACAGCTTCCCTTAGTCATGCTCAGTTCTGTGGGGCGACAAACCCCCAAAACGGCTGAGGAAACTGCCAACTTTGCCGCGTTTCTGACTAAGCCGATTAAACAGTCCCAGCTTTATAATGTGTTTATCGCCATTTTAGGACGGAGACGGATCTCAGTGCGTCCGGGCGATCGCTTATCGGGAACCCTGGAGGCTGAGTTTGCCCAGAAACTGCCATTACGGATTCTGCTGGTTGAAGATGTAGCGGTTAACCAAAAAGTAGCGCGTCAGATGTTGCAGCGCTTGGGATATCGGGCAGATCTGGCGAACAATGGACAAGAGGCGTTGGCAGCAGTGCATCGTCAGTCCTATCAGGTTGTATTCATGGATGTGCAGATGCCGCAAATGGATGGATTAGAGGCAACTCGTCGCATCCGGGCAGACGGGGCTTCGGCGTACCAGCCCTGGATTATTGCAATGACGGCTCATGCCATGCAGGGCGATCGCGAACAATGTCTGCAAGTAGGCATGAATGATTATATCAGTAAACCGATTCGACCAGAAGCCTTGGTGCAAGCCTTGAATCGGTATTCCCAAGTGTTGGAGCAAGATGGTAGAGATAGCATCAGCGATAATTCAGATGAGGACTCAGTTGTGGCAGAAACAACCTCAGACACCAGCACTACCCCCGCTTTGGATCGTCAAGTGCTGCAAGATTTAAGGGAAATAGCCGGCGATGATTTTGAGGGGTTAATCGCGGAAGTGATTGACAGTTATTTAGAAGACTCTCCCCCTAGGGTACAAGGCATTCATCGGGCGATCGCTCATGATGATGGGAAAGGGTTACAGCAATCCGCCCATGCGTTGAAATCATCGAGTTTGACGGTGGGTGCAACAGGTTTGGCGCAACTGTGTGCGGAGATAGAAGCCCTGGGGGAAACGGGAAACCTAGAACGTGCTGCAACGGTGATTTCCCAATTTGATGCAGAGTATGAGCGAGTGATCGCCGCGTTGCAACAAGAGCATCCGAGGAAACCATGATGAATCAGCCTGACTTTCACCGAGAACCGCCCCTAATTTTGATTGTGGATGACGAGAAAACCCTACGCCTAGTATTGCGTCGGGCGATGGAACAGGAGGGGTATCGGGTGTCAGAAGTGGGGAATGGGCATCAATGTCTGACGTTTTGCATCGATCAGTTACCGGATATTATTTTGTTGGATGCGATGATGCCCGTGATGGATGGGTTTACCTGTTGCGCTCAGTTACAGGAACGATTGGGTCAGGATTGTCCCCCGATCTTGATGATTACGGGACTGAATAATCAGGAATCCGTAGACCGCGCCTTTGAGGCGGGTGCTACGGATTATATCACCAAACCGATTCATTGGGCGGTACTGCGGCAACGGGTACGGCGGTTACTGCACACCCATTGGGTGATGGCGGAGTTACACCGCAAAATTGAGCAAGAACGGGTGTTGAAGGCGAAGTTAGAGGAAATGAATCAGGAGTTGCAGCGGTTGGTGGATTTGGATGGATTGACCCAAATTGCCAATCGTCGAGCCTTTGATCAGGCGTTGCAGCAGGAGTGGAAACGATTGGCGCGGGAAAAATCGCCTCTGTCGTTAATTTTATGTGATATTGATTTTTTTAAGGCATATAACGATACCTATGGACATCAAGCGGGAGATGAATGTCTTAAACAAGTGGCGGATATTTTGCGTAAAGCGGCAAAGCGTCCGGCGGATTTGGTGGCTCGGTATGGGGGTGAAGAATTTGTGATTATTCTACCAAATACATCCCTCAGAGGTGCCATGCAGGTGGCTGAATTGATTCGCTCGAAAGTGAAGTCGCGGGCAATTGTGCATGCGGGATCTTTGGTGAGTAAGTTTATCACGTTGAGTTTTGGCGTAGCTAGCGTGATTCCGCCGCCAAAAACGACTCCGGAGCGGCTTATTGCTGAGGCGGATCAAGCGTTGTATAAGGCAAAGGTGCAAGGGCGCGATCGTGTGGTGGGAAATTTGGTTGAGGTTTGATTGTTATTGGTTATTTGTCATTTCTCCTTGTATACTAGAGGGGAAGTAGCCATTATAAAACTAAACTATTTGTTAATCTCCACTTCCCATCTATTTTGTTCATGAGGTAGAGTAGTCATGGACTATCCATTCAATTTTGATGCCGACAAAGCTATTGAGTCAGTTCTTTATATCCTTCAGCAGGGAACTAATCCCACGTTTCTGCATATTTCTAAAGTTATGTACTTTGCCGATAGAGAACATTTGGAAAAATATGGACGATTTATCTGCGGTGATAATTATGTTGCGATGAAACGAGGTCCAGTTCCTAGTAGAGTTTATGACCTTTTAAAAATTGTTAGAGGGGATACGTTATTATTTAAGCCACCTAACTCTATAGTGGAGAATGCTCAATCTTCTTTAACAATTAAAGAAAAATACAACGTTCATAGACTAAGAGACGCCAACCTAGATTTTTTTAGTGATTCCGACTTAAAATGTTTAGATAAAGCCGTGAAAGGCTACGGCAATTTATCTGCTGAAGAGTTGACCCGTTTAAGTCATGATCAAGCTTGGCAATCTGCTAATGAAAATGACTTTATAGAAATTGAGGATATTGTTGCCACATTAAACAATGCCGATGAACTCATGGAACATTTGCAGGATCAGTACCCTGGAGACGCTTGATGACAGTAAGATGGGAAGTGTTCTACGTAGCTTATTGCCGACACACTAAGCCAAAACCCAAATCAAAACTGGTAGCGATCGCTTACGTGAATCCTTCACCTCACGGATTTTTGATCAACTCACGAATCAACAATTACATACGCAATAATCCTAATCTCTTACCCTGTGAAGCTCTAATATTAGCGAGTCAGCATTCATCGTTTCTCAAGTATGATTCCTATGTAGATTGTCGAGATATATTTCCTTTTGACACAACGGAATTAACGGAGAGCAGAGGACTACTGAGTTTAGATGCACAGCAAGCTATTATTCATGCCGTCAATGATTGTCCTGTCTTAGCCCGGATACACAAAACCAGGATAGTGTAAAAAAAGAATAAACCAATTGTAGTATTGGTCAATCAGTTCCGGGCGAAGTCGTTCAAAAATAACTCGGCAACGCTTGCCCAGTTCAATGCGTTTCGCTCTGCGTCTGGCTAATTCTTCTGGCGGGATGGTATATTCTGGGAATATCTGTCCCCGTCTTGCTTGGCGCTTCTGTGGTAAGGATGTCATGTTGAGTTCGAGAATGTTACATTAGGGATTGTGGTAATGGTATTTTATCTAACATGCCGCTCCCTGATACTCAATCTAGGTTAACTATCCCCCTTTTGCTAGGAACCCGGTAGAAAGCTCTAGGACTCCAGGGTTCCGAGCCAGTAGTGGCATGGTACGCTTACTTTGATGGATAACGCTTGCATTCAGAAACCGTAGGGGCGCAAAGCCTTGCGCCCGATTTAACTGTAAAATCTATTCCACCATTTTAGCTGTGTCACACCGCCATCGTGGGTTAGGCGGGTACTTGATTAGGAAAATAACCTTTAATAACATGTCCGCCGTAACCCAATAATAACGAAACTTATAGCATCTTAAGATTTAAGATTTATTTTATAAATCACCCATCAAAAGCTATATAGCATTTGAGAAGATACTCCCTTCCAGTCTTGGGCTATTGAAATCAGGAACCAGAAAATGCTAGAAAGAACAATAAGGTATACAGGGTAGCCTGGAGGGGATGTTGAACGAAGCAAGCAAGGTAGACGCGATTCTCAACGCCTGGTTTGACTACATCGCTTTGGACGATTACAGTAGCGCCAGAATCAAAGTAGCCAATCAGGATACCGTAAAACAGCGTGGTATAAAGCTAGTACGTGATCATGTATTAATTGAGACAGATATCTTTTCAGAACTTCAAGAAAAGGTTGCCAAGAGGCAAAAAGATCAACAGGAAGCTGTTTGGGTCTTGTCCTTTCCCCAAATTTTGGATGTAGAAAACAGAAAATCTTATTTTTGTCCTCTATTTAGCTTGGATATTACATCCATACTTAAAGGAGAGTACCGAAAAGATGGATGGAATCTAGATAACCTGACACTCACGGAAGCAGGAGATAACTTAGCCACCTTCCTAGGACTGGATGATGAACAGCAAGAGCAATTAATCACCCAAGATGGACTGCGACGCTTTCTCGAAACAACGTTTGAGCTAACATTTGATAGTTATCAGGATTGGATGGAGCAGATTATTATACCTTGTCGTCATCGTCAACAAATTCAGCGACAGCCATATTTGTTTAATTTTACCGGAGGCAGATTTACTGGCAATCTCCGGAAAGATTTAAAAGATATCAAGTCACGATCAAAATATTGGTTGAAACAAGGACATCCGGCTCGCGAATATCTATTCGGTACACCACAAGATCACCAAGATGAGATTACCTATATGGGAGCTTTCCCAACCCATGCACCAACTAACTCGCAATTAACAGCAATAAAACATGCCCAAACAGAACCTGTAACGGCAGTCCAGGGTCCTCCTGGCTCTGGGAAAACTACTCTCATCCTTCATCTGATTGCTCAACAGGTAGTACAACGTGCAATTAGCCTGGTTGAGAATGATGAGGATATTAATAATTTGACCGTTGTTAGCAGTACTAATAATAAAGCAGTTGAAAACGTAATTGAGAAACTGAATGAATCTTTAAACAACCGTATTTTCTATCTGAAAGGAGGAAGCAAACCTAACATTCAATCTGCGGGAGGAGCGATCGAAAAGTTAAACACTGCAATCGATTACTTACAAAAAAATAGTTTCAATGCAAATCGTTGCACTATTATAAAACAGCAAATAAAATCTATTAAATATGAACTGAGTCAGCAAGAATTGCATTATCTAGAATTACGTCGCCAAAGATCATTTGCTGAACAAAATATGCCTCATTTAAAACAAAAATACCAAGCAATTATAGAACAATTAGATAGAGATAAACAGGCTAGAAGTAATTTTCAGATACGAGTTAGAGATTTGGCAGAATATGAACAATTTCCCACAGAAGCTTATCGACAAATTAAGTCGCGCTTTGATACGGCTGAGTTACAGTTACCCGGGGTAAATTTACCTTGGTGGATTCGTTTATGGCGCTGGCTGATTGGCAAAACAGAACAAAATATTTTGGCTAATATGAAATCAGCTTGTCATTCCGCAATCCAAAGCACATCTAGTACCTCCTTTCCTGTGGAAGCCCCCAAAAATCGCAGTGATTTGGTAAGACAGGCGCAGTTGGTTAGAGAACGACTAGATAAAGCAGATGAGCTAAAAAACGTACAAGAAAAATTACAAGAAATTTCTGAAACTCTAATCAGTCGAGAGCGAGAAAGATCTGAGATAGGATCAGAACTGAGTGATTTAGAACGGAGGTTAGAAACTGAACTGGAAGATTTTTACACTTCATTTCATGAAAATTTTCATGACAAGCACCAAGAGTTATTTAAACTATCGCTGCTGTTTCTTGATCAGCAAGCTCTTCTTTATAAAGAACGTGTGAACTCTACTTTATCACTGTATGTAAATATGCTTTCTGGGCAATGGAAAAATAAATCTAAAATGGCAGAAAATTTAGATGATAATATTAAATATTTGAGTTTAATGTTTCCAGTCATTACTAGTACATTACTTTCAATACGAAATATGTTGCCGTGGGTAGAGGAATGTGTTGACCGCACAATTATAGATGAAGCCGGAATGATTCCACTGCATCAGACCTTTCCTCTGTTAGTGCGATCGCGCAAAGCTATTATTGTTGGAGATCCTTTCCAAATTGAGCCTGTAATCTCTTTGAGTGACCAGAGACGTGATAACTACTTTCACACAGCGTTTCTTGACAAAGGATTAACTGAAATTGATTACCATTGTTACAGTCCAGAAGAATATAGTGCAACTTCTTATCATCGCGCCGCAGGAGCAAGAGGAGAAGACAACGATAAGGGCAAAGGAATTTGTTTGATTGAGCATTACCGCTGTCAACCTAGCATTATTCAATATTGCAATAAAATCGCTAACTATGGATTAGAAGTTAAAACAGCACCCGTTACTTCACTGCTAGAATCAAATTTGATTGCTTATCATGTTGAGGGAAATATTAAAGGTAATGTTAATCAGGAAGAAGTTACTGCAATAGGTGACTTAATCCAGCATTTATATAATCAAGGCTACTCACTAAAAGATATTGGTGTGATTTCAGCGTTTCGCGCTCAAGCTGATGCGTTAAGGGACGGTTTACGCCGAAATTTGCCTGATTTAGATAAAAAATCTATTGGCACGATTCATACTTTTCAAGGGTCTGAGAAAAAGGTAATTATCCTCTCAACAAAGGTGTGCAGACCGCAAGATAACGTTGCTTGGATTAATCGGCGTCCCAACCTTCTGAATGTTGCCGTATCGAGAGCTAAAGAACTGTTTATTCTAGTGGGTAATCTTTACAGACTAGAGAAAGCTGGAAATTATACTCGTCAACTCGTTGAACATATTCGAGACCAGGGAAATATTTTAGAGTATAAATCTGAGGTTGAAATTCCTAAGCAACAGCCGGGATCTGTGCTGATTTATAATTGTGATCATTTAAATATTTTGAAAGAAGCAATTGATCAAGCTGAACAGGAACTGGTGATTGTTACACCTTGGATTAGAGGAGAAGAACCGAAATATTTTGTTAATGATGTTGTTTCAGCTTTGGAAAGAGGAGTGAAGGTGACACTAGTTTACGGTCACAAAACTAGCGAGGAAAATGAACATGATAATAATGATGTTTACGCCGAGAAAAACCTGAAAGAATTATTTGAACATTATCCAGGTTCAGATTTAATTCGATTAGGGGAAGCAATACATATAGAAAGTAAAGGAACCAATGAAAAGATCTTGATTTGCGACACAAAATTTGCTGTTTTCGGAAGTTGGAATTGGCTTTCTCATCCTTACAGAAGCCAGTGTATTAGGAGGTCACTAATAAATCCCAAGGTTCAAATTCGCCGAGAGACGAGCATAAAAATTTCAGACTTATCCTCTATCGCAGATGTAAAAGCAAGAATTTATAGTCTCAGAACTCAATAATCAGAAAAATTTACCCAGAAGAAAAAACCACTCGAAAACCAAATTCCTTATTGAGGATATTAGGATTTTCAGAAAAGCGAGATGCACAACGACAGAAATGAGGAAAGTCATCCCAGGAACCACCCCGCAATATTCTATATTCTGAATTGCCATCAGTTATCCACGCATTACCATCCAATGGTGCGCTTTGATAGTTCTGGTGGTCATAGTCAGCACACCACTCCCAGACATTACCATGCATGTCACAGAGTCCGAAGCTGTTAGCTGGAAAACAAGCAACCTCGGTAGTTCGTTGGTGATAAACTCCACAAGGTTCATTACCATAAGTTCCTTTGCCCAAAATTCCCTCAATTTCTCGGTTTTGTCCACAATAGTTGGCTAGATCAGTTGTAACTGTTTTACCAAAATGGAATGGGGTTGATGTTCTGGCGCGGCAAGCATATTCCCATTCAGCTTCACTTGGTAATCGGTATTCTCTTCCCGTTTCTCTCGACAGTCGCTGACAAAACTCCAGTGCATCATACCAGGACACTCGTTCAACAGGTAAGTTATCCCCCTTAAAACAGGATGGGTCAGGGTTGAGTTCGCGTTTGATTTTCGCAAGGAACGCGATCGCTCTCCACTGCACCTGAGTAATGGGATACCTACCCATAAAGAAAGGTTTGACAGTGACTAGATGTTGAGGACGTTCATTTTCCTGGGATGCTTCCTCGGCTTTAGGTGATCCCATGGTAAATTTACCACCTGGGATGGAAACCATTTCTAGCTCAACTACACCGCCTAAACTTTCTATGAAGTACTGTGCCTTTTTATCGCAACGGTTAGCCACTTTCCCCATGGCATCTAATGTTACTACTTCAAACATGAAGGTTGAGAGGGTTGGGATAGGCGACAGATGTGCAGTTTGCTCCCTTTGAGTTTGAGTTCCCAAATTCGGGTCTTGTTCGGCTAGCAAAGCACGGAGGCGAGCAAGTTCGCTCTCCCAATTACTCGAGTCAGTACAGTCAAGGCGGACGCGGTAATGGATACGTAAAGGTAGCTCACAGGGTTTTAAAAGTAGTGGAATCAGGCGATCGCGTTGCTCTGCTACGCTAGAGTACGAGACCAAATTCTCGCTCAACTTAAACCACTCGTCCTTTTCGTAATTGGGGGTGAAAACCAGCACAGTGTAGCGACTTTCGGTGACAGCACGCTCGAACTCATTAACATTCGGTGCCCCAGGACGGAAGTCTTGAGTAGTAATAACTCGCTTAGATGGCAAGCCCAGCTTAGGTAATAGGTAATTTTCAACCCAAGTGCGGTCAGTAGTAGTGTAGGCAATGAACAGATCATACTGGTAATCATTCTGACCGATCATGCTGTTCAATGGCAATGGTTTATCTGTATCTAATCCTCAGCTCAATTTAGGTATTGAGCGGATGAATTAACTATAAATCTATTATGGAAAGTCCTATCGGTCATGTCTAGCTAAATAGGAGACCCTTCATGTCTGGTATGGAAAATGCATACGCACTAGTGGTCGGTATTGCCAACTACCAAAACCTTACACAACTCCCATCAACTGTCTTAAAGGATGCGCGGGATATCTACAACTTGCTTATTGACCCCCTACACTGCGGGTACTCTCCAGACAACGTACAATTACTGCTAGATGAGCAGGCTACTAAAGCTGCTATTAGCCAAGCACTGGCTCACCTTACTCAAACTAGTAATCAGGACTCCACAGTATTCTTGTACATTTCCAGCCACGGTGGACGAATTGAGTGTGGTTCCCATACTGGTGAGTACCTGTTACCTGTTGAGACAGACCGAACATCAGAGGCATCAATAGCTCAAACAGCAATTTCTGGTATTCAGTTTACTGAAGCTTTACGGGCTATTCCCGCCAGAAAGATTGTGGTGATCTTTGATTGCTGTCATTCAGGTGGTATTGGTCAGCCAAAAGAATCTGGTCTAGTCATTAAAGCTGGCTTGCCAGAAAGCTACTATGATGTATTGCAGCAAGGACAGGGACGAGTAATTTTAGCATCTTCCCGTGACACAGAATTTTCCTATGTGTTACCTGGTGCAGCTAACAGTCTTTTTACGCAGCACTTACTAGCAGGTTTACAAGGCGGTATCCCAAGCAATGACGGTCTTATCCGGATTTTTGATCTGTTTGAGTATCTTCAACCCAAAGTTACTGCTGACAACGCCAACCAACACCCCATTTTCAAGGCAGAACTAGAAGAGAATATCCCAATTGCTCTTTATTTAGGTGGTCAAAAAGGTATTTTCCCCATAGTGGAAGAGGGTTTTCGATATGATGCCTACATCAGTTATGTAGATCAAGAGCCTGATACTACCTGGGTGTGGGACACACTACTACCGCGATTAGACAAAGTCGATTTGCGCCTCGCTGTTTCTGGCGATGTTGAAACCCCTGGCGTAGCCCGTGTAGTTAATATAGAGCGCGGCATTACTCAGTCCAAACGTACTATTATCGTACTCTCGGAAGCCTATCTGACAGATAACATGGCAGAGTTTGAGAACATCCTGGCGCAAACAATGGGTATTCAGGAAGGTACATACCGCCTACTACCTGTTAAAATCTCGCCAATCGAGCAAAATCAGTTACCCACGCGGCTGAGTATGCTGACTACATTAGATCTTGTCCATCCTCGCCGTGCTGAGCGTGAGTTTGATCGCTTAGTCAACGCGCTGCGAGGATCGTTGCCTCAGTGACAAGCCGTTGAATTGGCTAACTTGAGTTAATTCCCCCATGGATGACGCACGCCAACAAGCCTATCTAACCCTGATTAATACCCTATTAACCTGTCCCAATGGTGAGGAAGGACAGATTGTGCAGGATAACGCCGAGTTAGCCGATGCGGGGTTGCGGGAAACCATAGTACGGGGCACACAGAGAAGATGAAAACGTCCTCCAGACCGTCCATGTTTGGTATCTACACCTTCTCCATCAGCGTTGGCGAGGATAGCGATCGCTCAATTTATCAATCGCGCCCGATCCGAGTTGGTAAGCGTCTTTGATGCACTCAGTAAAGATAGCATTCAGGTCAAATCCACCGAAAAACTGACTCTGTTCAACCAAACTATAGCGCCCATCCTGGAACTGATAGATTTTAATCTTTTGTTGGCGAACAATCCAAAGTTCCCTGACTCGATAAGGCAAATAATCATTAACATTGGTGAATGAGGTAACATCGCACTCAATTGCCAAATCCGGTGGCGGATCACGACTCCAATCAATCCGACGTTTTCCCACCACAGGTAACTCCCCAATATAGAAAAAATGATCCGGGATAACACCACTATGATTGGGTAAATCCATCGTGGTTTCGTGGTAAGAGTCGAACCTGAGTCCCTGATGGCGTAGCAACACCTTGACCATTTCCACGATAATGTCCAGTTGCTTACCCTGTTCAGGCAAAGGAACCATCAGCAGTAGTTCTCCATGGCGGTACTTGACACGAGGGGAAGTGCGATCGCCTAAATGTTCCAGCAATATTTGATAATCCTGCCAGGTTCCAGGAACTCTCACCACTGCTCCGGCTGGCAACTCGATGGTATTGGGTTTGACGATTACATTAATCATCGGTAGCTTTCTTGCTCAGCTAATCACTATTATCGCCAAGAATGGAGATTTGGACTAATACCAAATTCGGGGAACGTTATCCCCGTTATAACCCAGTCCGCGCAGGCGGACTTTGTTTGTGTAGCAGCGATTTCAATCGCCTCCTCTTGCTTTTTTTTAAGCACAAGACAGGATAAATGTCAATATCACGATAACATTTTTATGGAGACAACACTTAAATACTATGCTAGAGTCAACATCAACGCCAAACCCTCAATAACCCATGGCTGAAACCGTAGGCATTACCAAAGCGATAGTAAACTTAAACGATATTCAGGATAAATTTAACCTCACCCAGACAAACGACGCTGAATTTTTCCCCGAATGGTTTAAGGAATTACCCAATATTACAGACGCCGAAAAAGCCACCCTAGATCGACTCAAGCGCCGATATCTCTACTACGCCGCCGACGCCGCCATCACCGAAGGAACCGTCAATATCATTATTCTATCTCCCCTGTTAGAATTAACCGGACTTTGCGATCCCCCTTTTAAAATTAGAGGTGAACAATTTGTCAAAATTGAAATTGAAGGCGGCGGAAGCGAAGCCGAACCTATCTTAGAAGGATTTATAGATGCCTTAGTCGTGCAAAATCAATTCTGGATTGTTCTGATTGAATCCAAACGCTATGGATTTAGCGTGATCCAGGCTTTACCTCAGACATTAGCCTACATGATGGCAAACCCGAATTCAGAATTACCCAGTTTTGGCATGATTACAACAGGTGAAGACTATCTTTTTATCAAGTTAGATCACCACAGTCGTCAGTATGGCTTGTCTGATAAGTTGACTATCGCTAAACAAAATAATCGTGAGTTCTATCAAGTGCTACAGATCATCAAGCGAATAATAAACGGGATTGTACAGGAATAAATTCTTGGTTAAGATATGAATATCACTAACTTAACCTGAGTTCGTAGTTGCGCTGTCTTCGCCACAGGTTAATCATCGGTTGCCTTCTTGTTTAGCTAAAAACTATCGCCGGGAATAGGTATTAGAGTAGAGACGTAGCATGCTACGTCTCTACATAACCCGCCAACGCTGGTTACTAGCTCGATGCTCTAGCACGCCGTGCTAACGCTAACACTTTGGAACGCCCAGCTAACTGCGAAAAATCCAATCCCCAACGGAAAATTTCCGACATGTAGTACTCATCTGCATCCCGGATGATCACGCCATTATCTTCTAGTGTTTTAATTTCTGTAGGAGATAAGTCAGTTTCAATCCGAGTGAAAGGATTTTTCTTCTTGTCCTTTTCTAATTGTCGTAATTTATTAAATATATTCTCTAACGCCGTATTTTCTTGCTCAATTTCATCAATTTTCTTTCGACTGCATTCCGGCAATGCACCTTTAATCGCCGTAGGCACAAGGATACGATCTTGCCAATAATCATCCTTCACAGAATCTCTGGCGGCTAAATGTAAAAGACGTACTAAGTCCCGTGACTGAATTTGTCCGTTGAAGTCCGAAAGTGCAGCAATGACATAGCTAGCTGAACGTGCTTCTCGTGAACGTTCTTTACCTAGTTTTTTCCCCCATAAAGGGACTAAAGCCTGGGTGAGTTCCTCTTCGCTCATCCTGTGAAGTTGCTCAATCTTTAGCTGAATATCAGCTTGTTGAGTAACCCAAGCCACCAATCGCAGCGCTTCTTCCCGATTCCACTTTAGAGCATAAGGTTCATATCGAGCCATCATTTGGGCAGCATTTTGGCGCACAGCAGCCAGTACAATATCACGTCGCACAAAAATGAGAATTCCTAGAGGACGATTCGGTTGTTGTCCCAACCATTCGGGAACCTCTTGAAGTAAAGCGCGTAGAGCCGTCTGTTGTGCTTCGTTACTGGTAAAGTTTTGGAAAAGGTCTTCAAGACCATCAATCACGACCACAAGTTGTTGCTGACTCTCCACTAAATGAGTGGTCAAAGCTCGACCAGCACCATCTTGTTGAGGTTGAAACCCAACCCCCCAAGCGATTACATCGAGCCAGCGTTCTCGCCACTCACCTTCATGAAGTGCTAGCTGATAACCATCTCTGATATGGTCGCGAATTGTCAGAGAATTTTGGGGATTGTCAAACCCTAATTCTCGTGATGCTGATTCTTGAACTTGCTTGACCAGTCGCTTGGCGGGATCTTCCAGATTTTCTGACGCCAAAATTGGACAAATCACAGCCCTCATCTCAACGTCACTGGCACAAGCATCTTGGGCAAAAACGTGCCAATTTTCTCGGCGAATCATTTGTAAGAACGTGTAAGTTTTTCCTGACCCTTTAGCACCGACAACAACCGTAATTGGCACCTGTCGTCTGTGATCTGAAGCTAAGCGACGTAAAGGAGTAGTGGCTAAAAAATCGCTGGCTTCTGCATTCTCAGCATACACCAGTTTTTTCGCTGTCTCGCATAGCTTTTCTCGTTGAGATTTTAAATCTGAAGGACTTTCCTCAATCGGTTCACTACGCTGATGGGGTAACCATTCCACCAAAGGATGTACAGCCTCCAAAATTCCTGATCGCTGGAGCAGCGTCATCACATCCTCCCAATTTGGAGGTAAGACGAGCAAACTATCAGCAAAGCGTGTGGTTACTTGTAGAAGTTCACGGTCTTCCGCTAAAAACGGTTGAGCCGCCTCAAGCAGTATCTTTTCCGGTTCCAAAACTAAATTTTTGAGCCGTTCATCTTCAGGAACCTGGGTAAAAATTAATGCCGGTAAGGGATCTTCTTCCCGTTGGGACATAGCTCGCTCTGCCACAAGTTTGATTAGCTGTACTGTTCCGGAAATAGACTGTCCACTTAAGGTAGTAACAAAGATTCGATAGACTCGTGGATCTAAAATTAAACCGGTGGCAAGTTCCGATAATCCAGCTCGCAGGTCTACCAAGACAACATCTACTCCGATCGCTTTGCCCAAACTTGCTAAAATTTGGGTCAGTAAAAAAGGATTTTTCGACCCCTCAATCAAATGCTCCGGTCGGATTTCCAAGGACGTAACTCCTGTGTGAGAACGAAATGAGGGTAAGATATAAATTCCATCAATTAGCACACTCTGAAGTCGATCCGCTACTAATTGAACCGCATTCTTCGCCTCGGTCGATGGATCACCATGAGCTAGAGCAATCAGATCCGCAAAGGAAATGGGTGGATTGGGTAAACGATGCTCAAAAACCCAACTTATTCCTGGTGCTTCTAAGTCTCCATCGACCAGTAATACTTTCTGTTGTTTTGTTGCTAAAACCCTTGCCAAAGCCAGAGTATGGGTTGTTCGTCCCACACCCCCTTTGAAGGAATGGAACGCGACGACTGGCGGGAAATCTGAAGGAAATACTTCAGGAATTTGACTATCATGGGTGGGTTGCCAAAGCACTCCAGGTCTAGACAAACTGGGTTTTAGTCTAGGAGTGGCAGGTTCTTCCTCCGTTTCCTCAAAGAAAACAGGTAGCAGGCGTTGATTCCCAGAAACACTCTCTAAAACAATTAAACCGTCTCCCATGTCTTGGTCTGAATCACCTCGAAACCGAGGATCATAGATCTCACTGAGCCATTCTTTTACCTCATGTTGACAGCCTGGGCGAATGCCTAATGTTAATTCATCCCAATACCCTCTTGCCCAAACTAACGATTGATGCCAATTATCCTGCTTTCGCATTCGTAGCAGTACTTCTTCTACATCAACCCATGTGTACAGGCGAATATCTGATGGAATCATAGTTACATCTCTCTCTTAATCCAATCGCAGACGCTTTCAAGCCACTGAACTAGGTTTTTTTCATCCTGAGAGTTCATCCGAATGCCATATCGCCATACCTGATGCGCTTTTTCTATATCCCAATTTGAGCCATCGCGTTTTAGACGAAAATGGGGCGTTGCTTTAATTTGGCTGTCACTGGCGGGAATTTTGAGTTCTTTTCTCCATCTATCTAAGTTATGACCATCTTGGGAGAGCAGTGTTGGGTCTTGGATCTGATTCGTAGTCCGTAACTTGTTCCTTCTTAACCAAATTCTCTTGAGTCCACATTCAGTCGCGTAGAACAGCAGCAAATATGAGGCAGTACCTTTGGTTTCTCCAACAGCAGCTAGATGATTCTTAAACGCTTGCTCTAATTCGCTCACACCAGCAGGAATCATTTTAGACGTTGACTTACCTTGTTGAATTTTGAAAGATCAAGCAGCTTTGCTTCCCTCCATACTTCCCTAAGTTTAAAACATAGCTTCTCGCCTAAGACATACAAAAAATAGGGATGATTTTCACCATCCCTACTCAATGAATCAGTTAAACTGTCCGAAATTACAGCACAGGAACGTACTGCTCCTTCTCCGGAACATGAGTATATTCCGCCACAATCTGACGAAACTCCTCGCCGTCAATGGTTTCCTTCTCAATTAACAGATCCACCAAGCGGTCAATTACAACGCGATTGTCGCGCATAATCCGCTTAGCATCGTCGTGACAATGTTCCACAATCCGGCGCACTTGTTCATCAATGCGAGACGCGACTTCTTCGGAATACTCCGCCCGATTCGTCAAGCCGCCACCGAGGAATACTTCTCCCTGTTGACTTTCTAGAGACAACGGACCTAAATCGGACATGCCGAAACGGGTGACCATTTGTCGCGCCATTCCGGTCACCTGCTGTAAATCGCCACCGGCGCCTGTGGTCACTTCAGCATGACCAAAAATCTCTTCTTCGGCAGCACGACCGCCTAACGCCCCAGTAATCCGGGCTTTAAGCTGTGCGCGTGTGATTAAGCCTTGTTCTTCACTGGGCGTAAACCAGGTTAATCCTTGGGCTTGACCCCGAGGAATTAAGGTCACTTTCTGCACTGGATCATGATCCTTGAGTACCGTCCCCACGATCGCATGACCGACTTCATGATAGGCAATTAACCGCTTACTCTTACTATCCACCAACGGTGTGCCTTCCATACCAGCCACAACCCGGTCAACAGCGTCGTTGATTTCCAGCATGGTAATCGCTTCTTTACGCCGACGGGCAGTCAGAATTGCCGCTTCATTCAATAAGTTGGCTAAATCTGCCCCAGTAAATCCAGGGGTACGCCGGGCGATCGATTCAATGGAAATTTCCGTTGCCAGTTTCTTATTCCGGGCATGGACTTCCAGAATACCAATCCGTCCTTTCAAATCCGGCGCATCCACAATCACCTGACGGTCAAATCGTCCGGGACGCAATAGGGCGGAGTCCAGCACATCAGGACGGTTGGTGGCAGCAATAATGATAATCCCAGTATTGCCTTCAAACCCATCCATCTCCGTCAGCAACTGGTTCAACGTTTGCTCCCGTTCATCGTTACCGCCGCCGATACCTGCACCCCGTTGTCGTCCTACGGCGTCAATCTCATCGATAAAGATCAGACAAGGCGCATTTTCCTTGGCTTTCTTGAACAAGTCACGCACACGAGACGCACCCACACCGACAAACATTTCCACGAATTCACTACCGGAGATACTAAAGAACGGCACTCCAGCTTCACCCGCGATCGCCTTTGCCAATAATGTTTTACCGGTTCCCGGAGGTCCAACTAACAGCACCCCTTTGGGAATTCGTGCGCCTACCGCCGTAAACCGTTCCGGTAGCTTCAGGAATGTCACCACTTCCTGCAATTCTTCCTTGGCTTCCTGAATTCCCGCCACATCATCGAAGAGAATTCCGGTTTTAGCTTCCATCTGGAACCGGGCGCGAGACTTACCAAAGTTCATCGCTTGACCAGGACCGCCACCCATATTACTGGAACGACGGAATAGGAAAAATAACCCACCAATTAATAAAATCGGAAAAATTAAATTCCCTAAGATTCCCCAAATCGCCCCATCTTGACGGGCTGGATGGGTATCTAAAGCGATATCCGCCTCTCTCAGCTTCGTGATTAACTCCGGAGAATTAGCCGGCAAATCGACCCGCCAGCGATTCGTTTTATTCAGATCCGGGTCAATCGCTTCCACAATTGCCGTTTGACCCCCATCATAGAGGTCAACACTCGTGACTCTTCCTTTCTCAATGTATTCTAAAAAACGACCATAATTCATCCGGGTGCTGGCGGTATTTTGACTTAAATCACCAACAGCCGGAGAAAACGCTCCCTGCCATAGGAAAAACCCAATGACAAGAGCGGGTATTGTCCAAAGTAGGAGAATCCTCCAGGAAAATTTCATTGCTTATGCCTCTAGATATTTGTTTTCTGGTTTGGCTTTTGCTCTTAAAGAGCCTCTTATTTAGCACAAAGACCAGCTTAAACGGTGGTTTCAATATGAAACTTTACTTCTGCTTAATCAAATTTAACGTAATTCTCAGGATTTAAGCAACTCTCTTGTGGTTCATGGTTCATTGTTGATTGTTGATTGTTCATTGGTAATCCGCTTCCCCAGCTCCCCCAGCTTCCCCCGCTCCCCCTGCTTCCCCATCTCCCCATCACGACACCCTAACCAAGAACGCGCCTACACTGGAGGATTAAATCCTCAAGGTGTAGACGCGCTAATCTAAGCTAGACAAAAAATGTTTGACGTTTAGCTACCAAGGGAGTCGTATTAGTAGGTTTCAACGTGCCAGCGATGGGCTTTCTTCATAGATTTCTGGAAATCAGCCCAGTCCATCCCTTGCCGTTCAGCAGCCGCCGCAAGTGCTTCATCAATGCCATCTTCCATTCCCTTGAGTCCACAAATGTAGGTGTGGGTATTATCCTTCTGCATTAACTCAAACAGTTCATCGGCATGTTCGTCCACCCGATGCTGGATATACATCTTGCCACCCTCTTTGTTCTTCTGTTCCCGGCTGATGGCGTAGGTGAGACGGAAATTATCGGGAAACTCTTGCTGGAGTTTTTCCAATTCCTCTTTGTACAGAATGTTTGCCGTATAGGGGATACCAAAAATCAGCCACGCAAACCCTTTGAAGTTGTAGTCTTCGTGCTTTTCTTTCAACATCCGCCACAGGTAAGCCCGGAAGGGAGCAATTCCTGTACCTGTTGCCATCATCAGGATGGTAGCATCTGGATCTTCGGGAAGTAACATTTCTTTCCCAACGGGTCCAGTGATCTTGACATCATCGCTGCCGACTGGCAGATTGCACAAGTAGCTTGAGCAGACACCATAGACGGTTTCCCCGGTTTCTGGGTGCTTGTACTCCAGTTGTCTAACACAAAGGGAAACTGTTTTATCATCCTGGTAATCGCCATGACGAGTGGAGGCAATCGAGTAGAGTCTGAGTTTATGCGGTTTACCCCTTTCGTCTTCCCCCGGTGGGATAATGCCGATACTCTGACCTTCCAAGTACCACATATCCCCGTCAGAGATGTCAAAGGTGACGTGGCGAACTGTCCCTGATCCCCCTTCTGCAACCAGTTCGTAGTTTTCAATACATTTGCCTAGATAGGGTTTTTTGGGCTTGTACAGATTGACAGGAACACCCTCTTTTGATGATTTTTTATGAACGATAGTTTCCGGCGACGGCGCTACATCGGCTTCAGTGGCTTTGCCATTCATTCCATTCTTGGCATTCATCACACCATCAAGAGGTTGAATGCTGACGATTTTGCCACCCATGCGGGTGATTCGTTGCATTTCTTGATTCATGCGACTGTATGGCACTGTAATATACGTATTACCACTGCTACGAATGGGATAATCCATTTTGTCGGTTTCAGTGTTCTGACTTAGACCTGTCACTTCGTAAAGAAACAGGCGATTCTTGGCTGTGGTGTTACTAGACATTGCGTTATTTCTCTCTAAACCAATCGATTACGATATATTGCTCCGTACAACATTTGATCAATTCGCGACGAATGAAGCAACCTCCCAATCAGGGTTTCAGTCGCTTCATCCCGTAGAGTTGATCGCAGGTCGTTGACCTTGATACCTGGCTGTGGACTCCCGTTATTCCCCCGTTAACTAATCCGGCAATAGATGTCCCACGCTGTAACTTTTATTCAGTGTGGGATGAATTCCCAGTAATGCCAATCGGATTGGCATTGCATCCAATCGCTGTTTGGGCAACAGACTTGGCTTCCAGCCCACACGCTCACGACAAAGCGGAGTGTGTACAGTCGTTAACTCGGCTCAACTGGGTGGGGAATGAAGTCGGTTCAATGTATACTCTAGAATACGTCTAATTGATTGAGTTGGCAAAGTTCCAACTCATCTGAACTCCTGTGGGCATCGGTTAGGAGGCAATTCTTGGCAGGTGATGCCGATGGAGAACTCGGTCATTGACCGACAAACAGTCAAAATCGAGTCAATTTGAAATTTTTTGATCCAATTTGCACAACTCACTTTAGGATTATGTTAAGGAATTGAGGAGAAACGTTAAGACTTGTAGACATAATCTCATTTTGGTAGAATCCACTAACAGCCGCTAGTATTAAATACTTACCCCGTGTCTGGCTTGAGTCTGATCCTTGAGAGAAGGCTCGTACCTGTTGCAAATATGTGACGGGTTAAAGGCACGCGATCAACAGACGGGTTGACCCTAGACTTGGGACTTGGATTGCTGGAAACTCTATTTGAAACTATTTTTTGCGTTAGAGGGAAACTATGACCACTCAGCTAGACCGCGTGGTATTAATAGCCGTCGCTGGAGACTCTGGATGCGGGAAATCCACATTTCTGCGTCGCTTGGCAGACCTATTTGGTGAAGAGTTTATGACGGTCATCTGCTTGGATGACTATCACAGCTTAGACCGTAAAGGGCGTAAAGCGGCAGGGGTGACAGCGCTTAACCCCAAGGCGAATAATTTTGACCTGATGTATGAGCAAATCAAAGCGCTCAAAAATGGTCAGGCAATTGATAAGCCAATTTATAACCACGAGACGGGTGAACTTGATCCACCGGAACGGGTAGAACCCAATAAAGTCGTGGTAATCGAAGGATTGCATCCCCTGTATGATGAGCGGGTGCGATCGCTGGTTGATTTCGGTGTTTATCTGGATATCAGTGATGAAGTCAAGATTAACTGGAAAATCCAGCGGGACATGGCAGAACGGGGGCATACCTACGAAGATATTCTAGCGTCGATTAACGCTAGACGCCCTGACTTCAGTGCTTACATCGAACCCCAAAAAGAGTTTGCTGATGTCGTGATTCAGATATTACCGACTCAGTTACTCAAAGAGGATAAGGAATGCAAGATCCTGCGGGTGCGCTTGGTACAGAAGGAAGGTGTAGAAGGCTTTGAACCTGTCTATCTGTTTGATGAAGGCTCAACGATTGACTGGAGACCTTGTGGTCGTAAGTTGACTTGTGCTTATCCTGGTATCAAGCTGTACTATGGTCCGGACAGCTACTTCGGTCATGATGTATCTGTGTTGGAAGTGGATGGTCAATTTGACAATCTAGAGGAGATGATCTACATCGAAAGTCACCTTAGCAATACCTCCACGAAATACTATGGTGAGATGACTGAACTGTTGCTCAAGCATAAGGACTATCCCGGTTCTAACAATGGTTCTGGGTTGTTCCAGATTCTGGTGGGTCTGAAGATGCGAGCCACTTATGAACGGTTAACATCTAAGGCGCAAGTGCCAGCTAGTGTATAGCTGAATTAGCTTAATCCGCGAGAAGCCCCACGCCATAATCTTTGATATAAACTACCCAGACCTGCTAAGAGCTGAGGTCTGGGTTTTCAGTAGCCCTGAAGTCGTGGGATGGCTGTGAAAATAAGGTTGACCAAAACACTTTAGTTCATATGGCAGTATGGACATGATTGTTCCCCTGCACCTCTGCACTCTCGATAGTTTATCCTTTACATTCGATGCACACACCCGCTAATGTTACCAACTGACAAATGCAGATTGAGCGATGTGTCAAGATTGATAGGCGTGGCAAAGTCACTCGATGGAAACAAAATTAAAAGGAGTGCATAGCATAAATGTGTGGTATTGCTGGAATATGGGGGCAAATTGATCAAACCAGCGTCAAAACGATGATGGATGCCTTAATCCATCGAGGTCCAGACGCCGAGGGAATGTTTGTGTCACCAATCCAGGCGGGTGTTCTGGGACATCGACGACTGAGTATTATGGACCCGCAAGGAGGAAACCAACCGATATATGGCGATCGCAAGGCGCGAGTGATTGTCGGAAATGGCGAAATTTATAACTTTCCTCAGTTACTTCCCCAGTTAGCGGAACGATTTAAGTTCCGTACCAAAAGCGATACAGAGGCAATCTTACATCTGTACGAAGATCAGGGAATCGAGTCCGTTGACCAACTCGATGGCATGTACGCCTTTGCGATCGCGGATGGGGATAAATTCTTTGCCGCCCGTGATCCCATTGGCATCAAACCCCTATACTACGGCAAAAAAGATGGTGCGTTTATTTTTGCCTCAGAACTCAAGGCGATCGCCAAGTTTTGCAACAATGTCCAGGAATTCCCAGCCGGAACCTTTTTCTCCTCAGAAACTGGGTTTTCGACGTTCTACCAAGTGCCAGATATTCAGCCAGAGGTAGATGCTGACGCCGAGGCTTTCATTCGCGAAGTGCGGGAAACTGTGGAAGCGTCTGTGGTGAAGCGGCTAATGAGTGATGTTCCCCTCGGTTGCTTCCTGTCTGGTGGCTTAGACAGCAGTATCACCACGGCTGTAGCCAGACAGCATATCGATAAAATGCACACCTTCTCGGTGGGAATTGACGGGAGTAAAGACATCAAAGCTGCCCGTTTAGTCTCTAAGCATCTGGATACGATTCACCATGAGTATGTGATTACACCCCAGGAGGTTAAAGAAAAACTCCCCGAAATTATTTATTCCTTGGAATCCTTTGACCAAGACTTAGTTCGCAGTGCGATTCCCTGTTACTTTACCTCACGACTCGCCGCTCAGTATGTCAAGGTGATTCTCACGGGTGAGGGGGCGGATGAACTGTTTGCGGGTTACACCTACTACAAAGGTATTCCCGACAACGATACCCTGCATCGCGAATTACGGCGATCGGTGACGAGTCTGCACAATATTAACTTACAGCGAGTAGACCGTTTAACCATGGCTCACTCCCTAGAAGGACGAGTTCCATTTTTAGATCTGAAAATGATTGCACTCGGTCAAAGAATTCCCGCCCATTTAAAACTGGCGGGTGATCCCCTAGTGGAAAAATGGATTTTGCGAAAAGCCTTTGAGGATTTGTTACCCACTGAGATTGTTTGGCGTACAAAAGAGCAGTTTGATGAAGGCAGTGGCACCGTGGATTTATTAACCCAAATGCTGTCACAAGTCATGAGCGAAGACAAAGCCCAAGCCTATCGCCAAAAACATCCAGAAGCACGATTACGTTCAGCCGAAGAGTGCTATTATCATCAGATCTTTATGGATGTATTTGAGCAGCCTGAATCAATTCTGGCGAATGTTGCCCGTTGGTCAGAACGACCCGTTTAGGGGAGCTGGAGGAGCTGGGGAAGCATGTAGAGACGCGCCATGGCGCGTCTGGGAGTAGAGGGAGATGGAGGGGTTAACTAACAGTCCGTAAATATCTAGACAATTAGTGACATAACTAGACAT
>CAZNNK010000001.1:7317-32963 GCA_964574085.1 uncultured Coleofasciculus sp. | reverse complement strand
GGTCACTGATATTGCCCCCGGTTATGACCATATCACGTCCGCGATCGGGGCAGCTATGGCGGGGTGGTATGGAACAGCAATGCTGTGCTATGTGACACCGAAAGAACACTTAGGATTGCCCGATGCTGAAGACGTGCGAAATGGCTTAATTGCCTATAAAATTGCTGCCCATGCTGCCGATATTGGACGCCAACGTCCGGGCGCACGGGACCGAGATGATGAACTATCCCGCGCCCGTTATAACTTCGACTGGAACCGTCAGTTTGAGTTAGCACTTGACCCTGACCGGGCAAAAGAATATCACGACGAAACGTTGCCAGCAGATATCTATAAAACCGCTGAATTTTGCTCAATGTGTGGACCTAAGTTCTGCCCGATGCAGACCAAGGTTGATGCGGATGCGTTGACCGAATTGGAGAAGTTCTTAGCCAAGGAACCTGTTAAGCAAAGCTAGCCTCGAATTATAACACATAGAAGAAAAGGGTGGGTCATGCCCACCTTTTTTATGTATTTTTTCGTGGTTTCGGTCAAAATAGTTACTAGCACGTCATCAATCTTCCTGCTTAACGTCGTGTCAGTTCATCAATATTAGGGTAGCTACTATTTAAATTGTGCAGCATCTCTAGACCGTTAACCCTTGTTTAAGTCGAATCGTCAACGTAAAAGGTTAAAAAAAAATCTGATCAGAGGAATTGTCAGTATCATCAGATGGCTGGCAAAACTCGGTAAAGGTTTGTATAACACAATAGTGTCGCATCAGCCGCATCAGCGTTCCTCTACTCCACCCCCGATGCCAAAGACACCTGTACCCCGCAACGAAGCCGAGCGGATCAAGGCTCTTCAAGGGTACAACATTCTTGATACACTACCCGAACAAGACTTTGATGACCTCACCGCCTTAGCCTCGCACATCTGTGGAACTCCCATCGCCCTGATTAGCCTGATTGATCAAAATCGCCAGTGGTTTAAATCCAAAGTTGGCATCGAGGCGCAAGAAACACCCAGAAACCAGGCATTTTGCGCTCATGCAATTCTGAATCCGGAAGATATCATGGTTGTACCCAACGCCTTAGAAGATGAGCGGTTTGCGGGGAATCCTCTAGTAACGTCTGATCCGAATATCCGATTTTATGCTGGCGCTCCCTTGGTGACGAAGGATGGTTTTCCCCTGGGAACCCTCTGTGTGATTGACCAGATTCCTCACGATCTCACACCGCAACAAATCAGCGCCCTCCAAGCCCTCAGCCGTCAGGTGATTAACCAAATGGAACTACGGTTGAATTTAACTCGGTTAAATCGCCAAATTGCTAGGCGCAGAGAAGTCGAAGCCAAACAGCGATTATCAGATCAGCAAGTCGTCGAACTCCTCGAAAGCATGACTGATGGATTTTTTGCCTTGGATCGACAATGGCGGTTTACCTATATTAATCAAGTCGGCGCTCAAATTTTACAGCGCCAACCTGAAGAATTACTGCGCCAGAATTTCTGGGATGCTTTTCCTGATGCAGTGGGTTCAAAATTTGATCGGCAATATCACAAAGCGATGGATCAACAGAGTCCTGTCACCTTTGAAGCCTTCTACCCAACCATCAAATGCTGGTTTGAAGTGCGGGCGTTTCCCTCCTATGAAGGACTCTCGGTTTTCTTTCATGACATTACCCAACGCAAGCAAACCGATGCGGCTTTAAAGCGAGAAAAGCAAAAAGTTGAGAACTTGTTACTGAATATTTTGCCCCAACCCATTGCCAAGCAGTTGCAACATGAGCCAGGATTAATCGCCCAGAAACATGAAGATGTGACCATTTTATTTGCCGACTTGGTAAAGTTCACTCAACTAGCGGGTCAGATTTCTCCTCAAGAACTGGTTAGCTTACTCAACAGGATCGTGTCAACGTTTGACCAACTCGCTCAAAAGCATGGTTTGGAAAAAATTAAGACCATTGGAGATGCTTATATGGTAGTTGGCGGACTGCCCACGCCTCAGAGTAATCATGCCGATGCGATCGCGCAAATGGCACTGGATATGCAACAGAGCCTTGCACAAATCAACACCTCAACGGGTAAGAATTTTCGTTTGCGGATTGGGATTAATACCGGAGTCGTTATTGCGGGCGTCATCGGCACAACTAAGTTTAGCTATGACATTTGGGGTGACGCGGTGAATATCGCTAGTCGCATGGAATCTCGCGGTCAACCAGACAAAATTCAGGTGACTGAGACAACGTATCAGCGCTTGCGAGACAAGTATGAGTTAGTCGAACGGGGGTTGATCCGGGTTAAGGGCAAGGGTAAAATGAAAACCTATTGGTTAATTGGTAACAAGCCGTCAATTGTACAACCGGGAAATTCATGAGATTGATTGATCAGTTAATTGTGAACTTGATCATAGTTCTATCTATTGTGGGGATTTTTTGTTTCATTGCCGCCACCAAAAAGGGAGAATCTGCCATTAAATCCCGACCCTATAAACGGAGTTCATTTACCACAGAAGTTTGTCCCCAAGAGGCGCTAAAGGTTATTATTCGCTATGCTTTACAGACAGATTATATGATTGAGGCTCTTGATGAAAACCAAAAATGGATAGTCTTAGGTAAACCAGTAACCTTTACAAATTGGGGCTTTTTCTTCCCAATTTGGATTACAAATCATGATAATAAAAGCACATTGATTGACGTAGGAATCCAGAGTAAAGCGGCACAAATAGGAGTACTTGTTTCACGGATGCATGAGAGATTTTTTAATGAAATTAAAGCGGTATTTTTGGTAAAATTTTAGTCATCAAGACTTACTTGATCAAAATCCTTAAGAAATTCAGTGATATTTACCCAAGGGTTACAGCGTTTGCATACTCAATGTGATACAGCCAAATATAGCAACCGCCACAACGGTTAGGACACTAAACGTGCATCGACACAATAAGCGGCATTCATCTGATGTCCTAATGACCCTGGCGACTGCTATAGTAGCGAGCAAGATGCTCGCACTACACGGCTTTCGCCATTATTGATATTAAGGTTTAAATGCCAAACAGCTTATTGTTTAATCTCAATCGTTAACTTTAATGAAAGTCCGACTACTTACCAAACTCCCCATTGAGACAGGGGCGAGTCGATATAGGTTAATTCTCGCACCGAACATTGATGCAGCGACTCGCCCCTACAGCCCCTACAACCCCTACATCCCCTACAGCCGCGACAACCGCCAAACTATCGAACATCTGACGTGCGCCCGATTTTATGGTAATATCTATATCACGATTTTATCTGTACCAACGCTAGTAGTAAGCAGTACAAGCGTTGATGGCGCTAAAGCGCAACTACGAACTTAGCTGTTGAAAAAAATCGACCCGCCGCAGGCGGGAAGAGGGAAAAGAAAATAGAGCAAAGGGTAAAAGGGCAAAAGTGTCAAGTGCTAAAGAGTCCACGCCGCACCACAGACAACCCGAAACCCGCTGCTGTAGCTCCTGCTGTCTGGGGTAAGCCAGTAGCGAAGAGCACAACGACAGTACCTGGGATTGACGAGCCACGAACCACCACGCAACAGCCGAAAATAATTATCATTATCACCAATTATCCAAGCTTGACCATCTGACGGCGCACCTTTATAACTATCATGCCATTGGTCAAGACACCATTCCCACACATTTCCATGCATATCGTACAAGCCAAAGGCATTCGCGACTTGAAAACTACCCACCGGAGTAGTTTCCTCGCGATACTCGCCCTTCGCACCTGCACCATAGATATAATTCCCGTCATAGTTGGCTAAGTCGGTTGTAATCGTCTCGCCAAAATGAAACGGTGTTGTTGTTCCAGCACGACAAGCATATTCCCATTCCGCTTCGCTAGGAAGTCGGTAGTTCCAACCTGTGTACTGCGATAACCGCGCACAAAACTCCACACAATCATACCATGATACCCACTCTACGGGGCGGTTTTCTCCTTTAAATCTAGAGGGATCAGGGTCAAGTTCTCGCTCAACTTTGGGCAAATGAGCCACCGCTTGCCATTGAGCCTGAGTGATAGGGTATTTACCCAAGAAGAACGGTTTAATCGTCACCCGATGCTGGGGACTTTCATTATCTCGATGTCCTTCCTCAGTCTCTGGCGAACCCATTAGGACTGTACCACCCGGAATCGCCACCATTTCTAGAGGCACATCGCCAAGGGTTTCAATGTAATGGTAAGCCTGATGAGAGCGACGATTCAGCGTTAGTTTTCTTTCCTTCCCCAACAACCCTGATTTAACCTCCACTGTCACCACTTGAAAGTCAAATGCTGACACAGGTAGGGTTTTGGCTGTTTTTGCAGGCTGAACCGTGGCTGAACTCTCAACGGATGGAGATGTCACCGACAGGATAATTGGTGGTTCAAACGTTAATAATCCCAACCACGCCTCCATGGATTGGGGGCGGTTTTTGGCTTCTAATGCCATTCCCGATAAAATAGCCTGGTTCGTGGCATCACTTAACCCAGAAATAATTTGTTGCGGTGGTATTAATTCGGCATCATCTAATTTCCGAGTATAGGAATCCATCGGACGTTGACCTGTCACCGCATAATATAAAGATGCCGCTAAGGTATACACATCAACCGTAACCTTACGATTCCCACGTAGCATCTGTTCATAGGGGGCAAATCCGCGATTCCCTGCTTTATCCGTGGTTGTACTCGTGGTGGGGATTAATCCCTTAGCAATGCCAAAATCAATTAATACCGCTTTTTCCGGACTCCGCACCATAATATTCAACGGTGTCGCATCCCGATGCACCAATCCAGCCTGATGAACCACACGCAGCGCATCCCCAATCTGGCGAATATATCGCACCGCCTGGGCTTCTGACAACGCGCCTTGATTCTGCACGTATTTCCATAAACTTTCCCCAGGGACATAATCCATCACCAGACAGTGAATCCCCGCCTCTTCAAACAAATCCGTCACCCGGACAATATGGGGATGAGGGTCATGACATATCTTAGCGACTCGCTGTCCTTCTTTAATAAAGCGGTTCAGATACTTCTGATAATCGGGGTCATTTATTAAACGGGCGTTGGGCGTTTTGATCACAAAATCTTGGTTGAGGGCTTGATGATGGACTTTGTAGGTAATTCCGAATCCGCCCTCTCCCAGGACACAATCCACCACAAAGGGGCGACTTTTTAACTGGTGTCCCGGCGTCCATGCCATACGTCCTTTGTCCCTCTCCTGATACCCTTGTCAATGGTTGCGTCATTCAGATTATAACTGTTCGGTCTGATCCAGATGTGTCAGTTTCAGGTCAAAAAAAATCCGTGTCCCCTTTTCTGGACGTGCCAATTGGCGCTCTAAGGGACTTGCGGATCGGGACAATTGAACGCTGAAAGTCGCCTGAATTGGACGTTACTCCCATGAGTTTACCAAAGCGCGTTGGCGGAGCCTGTTCCGAAGAGAACGTATCGCATCCACATTTTTGGCAACTTCTGACCCTCGCTTCTGATTGAGAGGTGTTGTTCTGGGTTAGGACGATTTGCACTATTACTGATGGGATAACCAGAAACTCGTGATTTTACTCAATGCTTGGATTGAATCAGGATGAAATTCGACCCTATAGGCGGACACATTTTCCCATTATAAAGTAAGTATTTCAGAAAACCACTGCATTTGTCAATAGCTCAACTCAAAATTATTTGAGTCACTCTAGTCTAATCGTTCATCAATGTTTTTCGATTAATTCGCCATTGACCCATTCTGTACCAATGGGGGGATTTTCCATCCAGTCTTCTAGGGAGATGGGGTGGGTGTGAGTTGAGGGAAGTGTTGAGGAGTTAGGGGTGAATCCGATCGATAACGTTTATCGGGGGACGCAGAGGAAAAGCGCAGAGGTTCGCAGAGGGGGTTATTGTAGCGTTTGGGGTGGGGTGCGATCGCGGGCATACATACATAATTGTGTCATTCTATCAGACAGGGAATTGTTTTTGTGGGTTTCTCTGCCCAACAGAGCGCGACATATTGGGCTAACGTGGATTTTCCACCTGGATTACCTATAGATAAGGATGTAGGGCATCAACGTCATCTGTGTCAACTCAAGCTACAGTCCTCACCAGAGACCCTTCTTTGGCGAGGGGAGTCATTTCCACTTTTAAATTTAAAATATATTCTCCTATTGTAACACCAAACTGATTAAAATGGGTAGTATTATCCCCACAGTTTATAGAAAAATCACATAACCTTGACATAAAAAATATTTGTAAAGCAGTAGATTGACTTCTCCAAAATTTGCTGATTTAATATCGATGGAGTTACGATAGAGATAGACAGTTAGAGAGAGCGGTAAACGTCCAGGCTAAATAGACCGCAAGGAATAGATTTAGTTAGGATAAACCTTACTGTTCTTCCTATAGACCCATGACTAGAGTCAAGAGCCTGAGGTACAAATAAAACGCTACGAGTTTTTAGCAGAACCAAAACCACCTTAGACTGTTGACCCAAATTCCCCAAAAAAGAATGGTCAGGGTTACGTCTAACGTTCAAAAGTTTGCACAAAAAAAGAGGTAAATAATGCCTATGGTTGGGACAATTGAACCTAACACATCTACACAAAAGCATGAGACCGCTAGTGTTTTATGCGAACAATGGCAGAATTTTAATCCCGGTAAATGGACGAATGAAATTAATGTCCGGGATTTCATCCAAAAGAATTATACCCCATACACAGAAAACGACTCTTTCCTTGCTGGAGCAACGGAACGGACGAAAACACTCTGGCAAAACGTCTGCGATTTGATGCAGCAAGAGCGGGAAAAGGGTATTTTAGATGTTGATACCAAAGTCCCCACCAGTATCACCGCCCATGCACCGGGTTATATTGATCAAAACCTGGAACAAATTGTCGGTGTCCAAACTGATAAACCGTTAAAACGGGCAATTATGCCCTTGGGTGGTATCCGAGTTGTTAAGAAATCCCTCGAAGCTTACGGCTATCAGCTTGATCCCCAAACAGAAGAGATTTTCACCAACTATCGCAAAACCCATAATGATGGCGTGTTTGATGCCTATACGCGGGAAATGCGGAAAGCGCGACATTCTGGGATTATTACGGGGTTACCGGATGCCTATGGTCGAGGTCGAATTATTGGTGACTATCGCCGGGTGGCATTGTATGGGATCACCCGTTTAATTGCTGATAAAAAACAGCAGCAAGATTCTCTAGAATTCGATGCGATTGATGAGTCGGTTATTCAGCAACGGGAAGAAATTTCTGAACAAATCCGGGCGCTAAATGAACTGCAAGAAATGGCAGCTAGCTATGGCTGTGATCTTAGCCGTCCGGCAGCAACTGCCCAAGAAGCGGTACAGTGGACGTACTTTGGCTATTTGGGTGCAGTGAAGGAACAAAATGGTGCCGCCATGTCCTTGGGACGAGTGTCTACGTTCCTGGATATTTATGTGGAACGGGATTTAAATAACGGCACGCTGAATGAATCCGAGGCGCAGGAATTAATTGACCATTTCGTGATGAAACTGCGGATGGTGCGTTTCCTGCGGGCGCCGGCTTATAATGAACTGTTCTCTGGTGACCCAGTTTGGGTAACCGAAGCCATTGGCGGAATGGGTGAAGATGGTCGTCCGTTGGTAACGAAGACGAGTTTCCGCTTCTTGCATACGCTTTATAACTTGGGTCCTGCACCAGAACCGAATTTAACGGTACTGTGGTCAGAACGGCTACCGATGAACTTTAAGCGGTTCTGCGCCAAGGTATCGGTAGAAACCAGTTCGATTCAGTACGAGAACGATGACCTGATGCGATCGCACTATGGTGATGATTATGGCATTGCCTGCTGTGTTTCGGGGATGCCGATTGGCAAACAGATGCAGTTCTTTGGCGCACGGGTTAACCTGGCAAAAGCCTTACTCTATGCGATTAATGGCGGTAAGGATGAAAAAGCGGGCGAACAAATCGGTCCAGAACTAGCAGCGATTACCTCAGAGTACCTTGATTATGACGAGGTGATGGGGAAATTCGACCAAATGATCGAGTGGTTGGCGAAACTTTACGTCAATACCTTGAATGTGATCCACTACATGCACGATAAATATTGTTATGAGCGTTTGGAAATGGCGCTACATGACCGGGATGTTTATCGGACAATGGCATGTGGGATTGCTGGCTTGTCGGTGGTTGGCGATGCGTTATCGGCGATTAAATATGCCAAGGTGAAAGCCATCCGCAATGATCAAGGTCTCGCCGTAGATTATCAGGTGGAAGGAGATTATCCCAAGTTTGGCAATAATGATGATCAAGTGGATGAGATTACTGCCAACCTCGTGAAAGCGTTTATGGATAAAGTCCGCAAGAATAAGACCTATCGCGGCGCGGTTCCTACCCAGTCGATTCTGACGATTACCTCCAATGTGGTGTACGGGAAGAAGACCGGAAGTACCCCTGATGGGCGCAAAGCTGGGGAACCCTTTGCCCCGGGTGCGAACCCGATGCATGGTCGGGATAACAATGGCGCGATCGCAGCGTTGGCTTCCGTGGCGAAACTGCCTTATGAACATGCCCAAGATGGGATTTCTTATACCTTCTCTATTGTCCCCCAAGCGTTGGGTAAGACGGATGATGCGAAGGTGACTAATTTGGTGGGAATGCTGGATGGGTATTTCCATGACGAAGGTCATCACATCAATGTCAATGTCTTCAATCGCGATACTCTGCTGGATGCGATGGATCATCCGGAGAAATATCCGCAATTAACGATTCGGGTATCGGGTTATGCGGTGAACTTTATTAAGTTAACCCGCGAACAGCAACTGGATGTGATTAACCGCACATTCCACGAACGGATTTAGGCGGAGTTCCTTTTACCTGATTAGGTAGACAAGTCCGTTTTTCTGGGGGGCTAGCCCCCCCTGACAGGTGTAGGTTTTTTATTTTAGGGTGGGGACAAGACAAGGAGGACAAGGAAGGAAAGAAGACAAGGGGGAAAAACCGTACAGAATTGGGTTCGGTCAAGCTAACGGTAAAAAGCCGAAACGCCTTATGTTTCGTTAAAAATCTTCCTTGTCTACTGGTCTACCTGTCTACCTTGTCTTACCTAAACCTCAATCTTAAATGATAGTCATAAAACCCGCCCCTACAGACGCATCATGCCATCTCTGGAACATTCAACATTTGAACTATGGTAATGCAATCATCAATTTCTCAATCCCCAATCGCCACTCCCAAAACCTCAGTAACTGGACGCATTCACTCCTTAGAAAGCTGCGGTACGGTGGATGGTCCAGGTATCCGCTTTGTTATTTTTACCCAGGGCTGTCCGCTGCGTTGTCTTTATTGTCACAATCCGGATAGTCGCTGTATCCGTGAAGGTCAAGAGGTTACCGTTGATGAACTGATGACCCAGATCCCAAAGTATCGTTCCTACATGCGCTTTTCCGGCGGCGGCGTTACGATAACAGGGGGTGAACCCTTGATGCAACCGGAATTTGTCCGCGAAATTTTCCGACGCTGTCAAGACCAAGGGATTCATACCGCCCTGGATACATCGGGTTATGTCAATTTGGATGTGGCTAAACCTGTGCTGGATTATGTCGATTTGGTCTTGTTGGACATCAAATCCTTTGATCCCAAAATTTATTTTAAGATTACCAACGTTTCCCTAGAACCGACACTCGCGTTTGCCCAGTATCTGAGTGAGATTAAAAAGCCAACCTGGATTCGCTTTGTCTTAGTTCCCAATTTATCCGATAACCTAGAGAGTATCGAGGGATTAGCCCAGTTTGTCTCTAGCTTGGGTAATGTGGAAAACGTAGAAGTTCTGCCGTTTCACAAAATGGGAGAATATAAATGGCAACAGCTAGGATATGACTATCAACTCAAAGACACGCCCTCGCCAACCCCCCAACAGGTGCAACAGGTTATGGACATCTTTCAAAAACAGGGGTTGCATGTGCAGTAAGATTGAGGTGTAAACCATGGATGAGAAGGAAAATCTCTATTTATGTATGGGTTCAGCCTGTCATCAATTGGGTGTTTATGAAGTATTACCCAAAATTCAGGAGTTGATTAGCACATACAATTTGGAGGATAAAGTTGAATTAAAGGGTTCCTTTTGTTTGGAGACCTGTAGCGCTGGTATTGTGATGAAATTTAAGGATAAATTTTTTGTCAATATCAATGCGAATAATGTTGAGCAAAAGTTCAAACAAGAGATTCTGCCTTGTATTCAATGATGTATAGGGAGAGGATGTGATTCAGGGTGAGGAGAGGGAACAGGGAACAGGGAACAGGGAACAGGGAACAATAAATGTAAGTTAGCCTTGCCATAGCAGCTTGAAGAATAAATACTATGACGAGTAACGATAAGAGTTTGTGGGAATTATTGTGGCAGTATGACCCGAATGGTTTGATTGTCGTGGATAAAGATATGACGATTAAGCTAGTGAATCCTGCGTTTTGCAAAATGTTTAATGTGGAACAGGAGGCGGCTATTGGTGAGTCCGCCTCCAAAATTTTGACAGATGTCAGTGATTTTCAACGGGTCTGGGATCAGGATGAGGTGATTCAGGGGAAGGAAAAAGAGTATGCCAATCACCAACTTTATGTTAGAGAAGTTATTTTTCCGATTAAAGAGGAAAATATCATTGCAGGTATTTTGGTGAATATGAGTTATGAGTTACAACGTAAACGAGAATTGATCAAGGTTAAGCGGGAAACGGTGGAGAAGGTAAATGAGGTGGTAGATAATCAAATGAAAGTTGTCCAAGAAATTGCGGGAATATTAGGAGAAACGACGGCAACGACGAAGGTGAGTCTATTGAAGATTATTCAAATGGTGGAACAGGAGATGGGGTAGAAGATAGGTTAGGACGCAGGGGAAGCAGTCGTTTAACTATATAATAGCTTATGAGTCGTGATAATTTTCTAGATATCTATGATTTAAGCTTAAATAAAAAGGGAGAGGAACTGTGCGGCGATCAGGTTAAGTTTATCAAGACGAAGGATAAAACCACAATTGTTTTATCCGATGGGTTGGGAAGTGGTGTGAAAGCGAATATTCTGGCAACCCTGACGACGGAAATCTTGATCACCATGTTGAATGCCGATCTGCCCCTGACTGAGGTGATCGAAACGGTGATTGGTACGTTGCCAATTTGTAGTGTCCGGAAAATTGCTTACGCTACGTTTACGATTATTCGGATTCATCACCCAACTAATAAATTTAAAGTTATCAACTTTGATAACCCGCCAATTTTTCATTTCCGGAAAGGAAAACCTGTCCCCGTGGAAACCCGAACGGAGAAAATTCTGGATAAAGAAATTGTCATTTCCGAAGGGCAGTTAGAACGGGGGGATTTTCTGGGGGCGATTAGTGATGGCGTCTTGTATGCGGGGCTGGGTGCGGTCTTAAATTTTGGCTGGGGCTGGGAAAATATTGCCAAATACATCGAAAGCTTATATATTCGGGATACCTACACAGCCCGTAATATTGTCCGCAAAGTGATTGGTGAAACACACAACCTTTATCAAGGGAAAATTGGGGATGATGCCACGTTTGTGGGTCTCTGTGTGCGGAAGCGTAATGAGTTAATGATTTTTACGGGTCCGCCTCTGGATCAACGTCACGATCAGGTTTATGTGGAACGCTTATTAACCTTTGAGGGCAGAAAAGTAATCTGTGGCGGCACCACCGGGAATATTGTGGGTAAATATCTGGGTGAAGAGGTAGAAATGGATATTGCCACGATGCGACCGGATTTGCCGCCGATTGGTAAGTTAAGCCAAATTGACCTGGTAACTGAAGGGATATTAACGATCTCCAAAAGCCTAGAAATCTTAAAAAAATGTAAATGTGATATCGATCGCTTACCAACTGACCGCAATGGTGCGGCGCTTCTGGCTAAGGAAATCTTGATGGCGGATTCGGTACTCTTCTTGGTGGGGCAGAAAATTAACGAATTTTACCAAAATCCGCTGTTACCCAAAAACATTTCCATCCGCCGAAATTTAGTAGAAGAGGTAGTGAAGTATTTGCAAAATCACAAAAAAGAAGTCCAGTTAGAATACTGCTAAGTTCAGTCAGTGGACATCATCTGTAAATCTCCTGCAAACCCTGACACAAGGACATACAACCAATGACAAATGACCACCATCTAGTGATTGGCTATGGGAATACACTGCGGCGGGATGACGGTGTCGGTCAAATTGTGGCAATGGAGGTGCAAGAATGGGGATGCTGTGGGGTGCGATCGCTTTCCGTGCACCAACTGACTCCAGAATTGGCAGAACCCTTAGCCAGGGTGGATGGGGCTATCTTTGTGGATGCGTATCCGATCTCGGACGTTTCCCCAGAGAAAGCCTTGGTGCAAGTCATTTCCCTGCAATCGGGGGATGCGGATACGGTTCCCTGCGGGCATCATTGTGATCCGCGATCGCTGTTAGCATTAGCCCAAGCCCTTTATGGTCATTCTCCTCCCGCTTGGCTGGTTACGATTCCTGCTGTTGACTTCGAGTTTGGCGAAACCCTCTCACCCATTGCCCAACAGGGAGTTACTGACGCCCTCATTCATATTGATCGCCTGTTGGCAATACCAGGGGAATCACCACCTCGATTATCATCAGGTTGCACCGAGATGGGGGAGATGGGGGAGATAGGGGAGATAGGGGAGATAGGGGAGATGGGGGAGATAGGGGAGAGGGTGAGGTAATTCACGCGCCATGCCCTCGAACCAAGTGAAGGGTAAAACTTTAAAATATGATCTTCCCCACCTTCCCCACCTTCCCCACCTTCCCCATCTCAGATGGCAGATTATCAGGGAGAACACGAGGCTTCAGTCCGTTCAATGTGAATTTAACCGTAACGTTTCGAGTTGTCTTCCTACAAGCGCTTAAAAGGAAAAAACAATGGTTAAGCCACTTAAACCAACCACCGATCCAGCTTACGATATTCTGCGTTCCGAACGTCAACCGCTGCACTCTTTCTTTACCCCCGATACCGTTGCTGTGATTGGGGCGACAGATAAAGAGGGAAGTGTGGGGCGAACCCTGCTGTGGAATTTAATGAGTAATCCCTTCGGGGGAACCATTTTTCCCGTGAATCCTAAACGCCATAGTGTCCTAGGGATTCCCGCCTATTCCAGCATTAAAGACATTCCCGATCCCGTGGATCTGGCGATCATCGCCATACCCGCCCCTCTAGTACCCGGCGTTGTCCAAGAATGTGTTGAGGTTGGCGTCAAAAGCGCGATTATTATTTCAGCCGGATTTAAAGAAATTGGTCCAAAGGGAGTTGAGTTAGAAAAACAAATCCTGGACACCGCCCGAGGTAAGATGCGGATTATTGGTCCCAATTGCCTGGGTTTAATGAGTCCGCGCACGGGGTTAAATGCTACCTTTGCCAGTACCATGGCGCGTCCCGGGAATTTGGCGTTTATTAGTCAGAGTGGGGCATTATGTACCGCTGTCCTGGATTGGAGTTTCTGGGAAAATGTCGGCTTTAGTGCCTTTATCTCCATTGGTTCGATGATGGATGTGAGTTGGGGGGATTTGATTTACTATCTCGGTGATGATCCCCATACCCATAGCATCGTCATTTATATGGAATCCATTGGTGATGCCCGATCCTTCCTCTCCGCCGCGCGGGAAGTGGCATTAACCAAACCGGTTATTGTGATTAAAACCGGGCGCACCGAAGCCGCTGCTAAAGCCTCCGCCTCCCATACGGGGTCTTTAGCCGGAAGCGATAATGTCCTGGATGCCGCCTTCCGCCGTTGTGGGGTGGTGCGGGTGAATACCATCTCTGAACTGTTTGATATGGCGGAGGTGTGGGCAAAACAACCTCGTCGTCCCAAAGGACCTCGCCTAACGATTATTACCAATGCCGGAGGACCAGGGGTGTTAGCAACGGATGCCCTAATTAGTGCCGGGGGCGCATTGGCAGAACTTTCAGAGGGAACAGTCACTGCCCTTAACGAAATCCTGCCCCGCCATTGGAGTCATGGCAACCCCATTGATATTCTCGGTGATGCTGATCCCGATCGCTATACCAAAGCCCTAGATATTGCGGTTGAAGATCCCAATAGTGATGGCTTGTTGGTGATTCTCACGCCCCAAGCCATGACTGATCCCACCCAGATTGCCGAACAGTTAAAACCCTATGCCCAGAAAGCCGGGAAACCCGTGTTTGCCAGTTGGATGGGGGGATCAGAAACCAAAACTGGGGAAACCTTACTCAACCGTGCTAGCATTCCCACCTATCCCTACCCCGATGATGCGGCACGGTTGTTTAATTTAATGTGGCAGTACAGCTACAACCTGAGTGGAATCTACGAAACACCGATTCTACCCTCTTATGAAGAAACCGGACCTGATCGCGCCCTTGCCCAAAAGATGATTGAAACGGCACGCAAGGCAGGACGAACAATTCTGACCGAGTTGGAATCGAAACAACTGCTCGCTGCTTATAATATCCCGATTGTGCATACAGGGGTGGCAAAAACGGAAGAGGAAGCCGTGAATTGGGCGAATTCCCTGGGATACCCGGTGGTGCTGAAACTCTTCTCAGAAACGATTACCCATAAAACCGATGTGGGTGGGGTGCAATTGAATCTCACCGATGAAGATGCGGTGCGCTGGGCGTATAACACGATTAAATCCACGGTGACGGAGAAAGTCGGGGCAGACCATTTCCTCGGTGTTACGGTGCAGGAAATGGTGCGTCAGGATGGTGCCTATGAACTGATTGTCGGCAGCATCGTTGATCCGCAGTTTGGACCGGTGTTAGTGTTTGGGTCTGGGGGACAGTTAGTTGAGATATTCAAGGATCGGGCGATCGCACTCCCGCCTCTGAATACCACCCTAGCGCGGCGGATGATCGAACAGACGCAAATCTATAAGGCACTCAAAGGGGTGCGGGGACGCCAAGCCATTGATTTAGCTGAACTTGAGCAGATTATGGTTCGCTTTAGTCAGTTGGTGATTGAACAGCGGTGGATCAAAGAAATTGACATCAATCCTCTGCAAGCCTCTTCAGATCGACTCATCGCCCTAGATGCCCGGATTATCCTCCACGATCTCGATGTTGAGGAAAACCAACTCCCCAAACCCGCGATTTGCCCCTATCCTCGGCAGTATGTCACCCCATGGCAGCTTAATGATGGCACGCCCGTGACGATTCGTCCGATTCGTCCAGAGGATGAACCCCTAATCGTGCAATTCCACCAGACGCTATCGGAGGAAAGTGTCTATTTGCGTTACTTCAGCTTAATGAAGCTGAGTCGGCGGATTGCCCATGAACGGTTAACCCGCATCTGCTTTATCGACTATGATCGGGAAATGGCACTGGTGGCGGACTATAAAAATCCGCAAACCGGAGAGCATGAAATCTTGGGCGTGGCGCGATTGAGCAAGATGCATGGGATTAATGAAGGGGAATTCGCCATGTTAATTAGTGACCCTTACCAGCGTCGCGGATTAGGAACAGAATTACTCCAACGCATTATCCAAGTGGGGCGTCAAGAGAAACTCACTCAGATCACCGCTGATATTCTGGCAGAAAATGTGCCGATGCAGAAGGTAGCAGAAAAAGTGGGGTTCCATCTCGAACGGGCGGGTACTGATTTAGTCAAAGCCGAGATTCGTTTGTAGTACTTGAGGTACAGCCTTAAGCAAGATCCCCGACTTCTCCCAGAAGTCGGGGATTTGTCTGTGGAAACCATTGCCCATTGCCTATTCCCTATTCCCTATTGCCTCTCCCCACCACCAGACTTATTCAGCAGCCCCTACTTAGTCACCTGAATCCTGACAATAAATTTGTTTAGAATTGAGATTGGTCTAAACTAACTGAAAACGGAAGCGTTTTTCAATTATTATCGATATCACTGCGCCTATTTGACCCCGACTGCATCCTGACACCCGACGCGCGTGAGAGCGCGTCTGACAGCCAGAGCCAAAAGTAGCTGTTCAACAGCGAATCCTATGACACTGTCTAATGCTGGTAGCGTTCTTGCTACATTGACTCAGTTAACCCAACTCAATCGCACAAGCGTCCTAACTCATCGAGTTAAAGACCTATCCCTTCCCGAATTTATTTGCTTACTGGATTTCATCACCGCTGAATTTCAGCAATTTCTGCGAGCGCTGGAAATGATTAACCATGAAGCGCTAGAAACCATGCTGGAGCAGGTGATGGAGGCGTTTACCCTGAAAATCGGTCAACTCCTGCAAGCGGAACGCACAACGATTTTCCTGGTTGATGGTGACAAAGATCAATTGTGGGCAAAAGTTCCCTCCGGTGAGGGGAACGCGACCAAGGAAATTCGCATTCCCTTAACGGTGGGTTTAGTCGGTCATGTGGCGACGACGGGCGAATCCCTGAATATCACTGAAGCCTATAATCATCCCCTCTTTAATCCCGAAGTTGACGAATCTCCCGGTTATCATACCAATTCACTGTTATGTATCCCCATTGTTAGCAGTAATAAAAAGATTGTCGCCGTCGTGCAGCTATTGAATAAAGCGGGGGGTGTACCCTTTGACGAAGAAGATGAACAGCGCTTCCGAGACTTTGCCGCGTCTATCGGCATTATCCTAGAAACCTGCCAATCCTTCTACATGGCAGCCCGTAACCAACGCGGTGCTGCGGCTTTGCTCAAGGCAACTCAGTACCTGGGTCAAAGTTTAGACCTAGAAGCCACACTGCGTCTAGTTATGGATCAAGCGCGGGAGTTAATGCAAGCTGACCGCTCCACCTTATTTATGCTCAGTAAAGATAACGGGGAACTGTGGAGTAAAGTCGCCACAGCAGATGGCAAAGAGATGATGGAAATCCGGATTTCGGCGAATCGAGGAATTGCCGGGTATGTGGCGTCTACGGGTCAACCCTTGAATATTGCTGATGCCTATAAAGACCCTCGCTTTGATCCAACAACGGACAAAAAAACTGGCTATGTCACCCGCAATATTCTCTGTATGCCTGTGTTTAACTCCGGGGGGGAATTAATTGGGGTGACGCAACTGATTAATAAAAATCAAGGCAGCTTCTCTACGTCCGATGAAGAGTTTATGCGGGCATTTAATATTCAAGCTGGAATTGCCTTGGAAAATGCCAAACTGTTTGAGAATGTTCTGATTGAGAAGCAATATCAAAAAGACATCCTGCAAAGCCTGTCTGATGCGGTCATCTCCACCGATATGCAGGGACGAATCGTCACGATTAACGATGCAGCGCTGGGTTTATTGGGGTGTCCTGTAGAGCAATTGGATAATCGCAACCGCAAGTTGTGGGAGGAAAAACTCACCCATCGCTACGTCTGGGAGGTTGTGCCGATTGAACATCTGCAAGTCCGGTTACAAGATAGTCTCACTACTGGGTCAAAGCATTACCTTCCTGAACAAAATTTAATGGTTGGTCTATTTCAATGTCCCCTGGAAGAGATAGAACTCCCGAATAGTCCTCCCTATTTTCAATCCCATGATGACACTCATATTTATCTCCTAGCCATTCCTCGAAGTGATGACCCCAATACCTATATTTTGTGGAATGAACCCCCGGATAATTCTCAGTCTTCTCCCTATCTCTCTAAAACCCAAGTTCAACCGATTGAACGCAGTATTAATTTAACTGTCAATCCCTTAACCAATCCCCAAGGAACGGTGCGCGGCGGTTTGGTGGTTCTCGAAGATATTAGTCGTGAAAAACGGCTGAAAACCACCATGTATCGTTACATGACGCCAGAGGTAGCCGATGAAGTTTTGGCATTGGGTGAAGATGCATTGATGCAGGGAAGTAAAAAGGATGTCACGATTTTATTTTCCGATATTCGTGGGTATACAACCTTAACCGAAAACTTGGGCGCATCGGAAGTGGTATCCCTGCTGAATAAATACTTTGAAACCATGGTGGAATCAGTATTTGAGCATAAAGGAACCTTAGATAAATTTATTGGCGATGCGCTCATGGCAGTGTTTGGCGCTCCCTTGGCGTTAAAAGAAAATCATGGCTGGATGGCGGTACAATCGGCATTAGATATGCGTTGGCGTTTAGCCAAGTTTAACGAACCTCGGATGCGAAATCGCCAACCCTTAATTCATATTGGTATTGGCATTAGTTCGGGGGAAGTGGTGTCGGGTAATATTGGTTCTCACAAACGTATGGATTATACGGTTATTGGAGATGGTGTGAATCTTAGCGCTCGCTTAGAAAGTATTACGAAAGAGTATGGCTGCGATATTATTATTAGTGAGTACACCTATAACCTGTGTCGTCATAACGTTTGGGTGCGGGAATTAGATAAAATTCGGGTGAAAGGGAAAAACCAAGCGGTGAGCATTTATCATTTGATTCAAGATATCGACACGCCTCTTAATGATCATACGCACCAATTTTTAGCTCTGTATGCCAAAGGGCGTCAGGCATACATGAATCGTGACTTTGCCAAGGCGATTATATATTTTGAAGAAGCGTATGAACTAGAACCCCATGACAAACCTGTTTTAATTCACATTGAACGGGCGAAACATTATCAGGATAATCCGCCTCCTGAGTATTGGGATGGCGTGCATACAATGACGCGGAAGTAATAAAATCATCATTTGTCATTTGTAAGGGTTTTAGGACGATTCACATAACTTGATAGAGTTGACTTGATTTAAGGACAAAGATCTCCTTGATATACCGTAGGGTGGGCATTGCCACCAGCCTTAAGGAGCGTGACATCCACCTTAACTTAACGGTAGTGTGAGGATAAGTAGTCGGATATTCTTTAAACCGTCACTCCTTCTAATTCCTCATCAGTCAACTCATACAACGCCTGCAACTTCTGTAACTTCTCCTCACTCGGTTGCCAAAATCCCCGTCCACTTGCCTCCAACATCCGGGCGACAATATTCCGAAATGCTTCTGGATTTGCTTGTCTTAACCTCTCTGCCATTTCTGCATCTAAGGCATAAGTATCTGCAGCTTGATCATACACCCAATCATCGGTAAAATCGGCGGTTCCTCCCCAACCGATTAATGCCGTCATCCGTTGGGAGATTTCATACGCACCACCTGAACCCTGACTTGCCATCGCTTCTGCCCATTTAGGATTCAGCAACTTGGTGCGATATTCTAACCGCAGTAAGTCATCTAATTGGCGCGGGGTTGTATCTTTAGAAAAGCTTTCCACAAAACTGGCACTCACTTTTTTCCCCCGTTGTTTCTCAGCGGCTTTTTTCAATCCCCCGGTATTGGCATAATATTCCTGAATATCAGTTAAACCGTATTCCACAGAATCAATTTCCTGAACCACCTGGCTGGTTGTTTTTAATAGCTGAGTCAGAACTTCCGGACGCGCTTGTCCTTTATCTTGACGCCCATAACTAAATGAATTGCGACTTTCCCAGGTTTTGGCTAATTCCTCTCCCGATTCCCAGTTTCCATCCGTTACTTGGTCATTAACTAAGGAACCAAAATCGCCAGCCGGGTTAGAAAATAATCGGGCGGAATTATTCTGAATTCCTTGGGCTTGTAAGGCTAAAGCATGTTTACGGATAAAATTCTGGTCTTCCGGTTCCTCAGCCTCCGCCGCCCGTTTAAATAAATCATCCAGTAATTCAATAATATTCACAAAACTGTCTCGGAAAATACCGGAGAGATTTGCCAATACATCAATCCGGGGATGTCCCACGTCTGCTAGCGGTTGTAACTCATAGCGGACAATTCGCCCTGTTCCTTCTTTGATGGGTTCTGCACCCACTAATTCCAGTAAAATTCCCAGGGATTCTCCTTTAGTTTTAATCGCATCCAATCCCCACAACATAACCGCCACGGTTTCCGGATAGTCTCCCTGTTCTTGGAGGTGTTGGGCGATAATTTTTTGGGCAATGTCTCGTCCTCGCTGATATGCCCCTGGTGAGGGCATCCGATAGGGGTCTAAGGCATGAATATTTCGTCCGGTAGGTAATACGCCGACACCATCTCGTAATAAGTCACCGCCCGGTGCTGGGGGAATGTATTCTCCATTTAATCCCCGTAATAGGTTGGTCAGTTCATCGGTGTTTTGCTGTAATAAATGGGCAATCGTTTCTATTTCAGTAGTAAGGGAATCTGATTCGCCATTTTTATCTTTAACCCCAGATGTTGCCGATAATTGAGTCGTTTGATTATCTCCTATTTTATCTATTACATCCTTGACCAAATCTGCTGCACCATTATCGCCAAAATAAGCATTTAAGTAGCTAGCCAATGCTGCTGAGTTCGGCGGTTCGCCCAAGGTATGCAATCCCGATGAAAATAAGCGTTGTTCAACCACTTGTAAGTATTCATACAATTTGACCAGATAATGATTAAATGCATCAGCACTGAACAAACGTACATTATCCGGTGTGAACGGAATCCCTAATTTCTTCGCCTCATCAAAGGGACAATCAGCATCTAAGCCACTATCGACAATTTTCTGACAAATGTCAGGTTTCAACGCATAATTCTTGTCTGGGTCTTCTCGGTACTCCGCAATTAAATCTCGCAGCACGACTAATTCTTTATACAATCCCGCCCGCCCATAAGGGGGTACATTATGAGAAATCAGGACACCATAGCCGCGCCGTTTGGCTAAAATGGATTCCGAGGGATTATTGGCAGCATAAATATAGAGATTGGGACTATCTCCGAGCAAAATATCTGACCAGGAATACCCCGTATTCCCTAAGGGGGAACCCGGTAACCATTCCACGGTGCCATGCATGCCAAAGTGAACTATAGCATGAGGGTTAAACTCATGGTGTAGCCATTTGTAGAATGCGGCATATTGAGGATGAGGGGTCATATCCCGTTCAAACATTAACCGCATTGGATCTCCGGCGATACCTAAGGGGGGTTGCACGCCTATCCAAATATTTCCTAATTGAATTCCACCAATTTGGAACTCATCCCCGTAAGTTTTAATTCCGGTTCCGGTGAGGGATTTCCACTGCTTCTCGATGCGAGTTGTCAAGAGATAGCCGAGCCATTTTTCTAGGGTTTTAACGTTGACGGAGTTTGTCGGTGAACCCTCATGGTTAATCGCTTCATCGGCTTCTTTAACCCGGCGAATCAGTTCTTCCCCATCCTCCGGTAACTCGCCCACGGTATAGCCTTGCTGCTTGAGGGCGTGGAGGACTTTCAAGAGCGATCGCGGTACATTGAGTAAGGCTGCTGTTCCTGTCGCCCCATATCCGGGCGGGAAACCATAGAGAATGATGGCAATTTTCCGTTCTGAGGCGGGTGTCTGTCTCAGTTCAATCCAACGCTTCAGACGCCCAGTTAACCGTTTCACCCGTTCGGGAATCAGATAAATATCCTCTCCCACCAATCCCCCCAGAGGAACGGTGTCAATTGCCCCATCTAATTCCGGTAATGCATAGAGTACCACTGATTGCAAGCCACCAACTCCTTGTCGTGTCCACGAGTGAATATCCTGAATCAGTAACGGTGCGGCGACAAGATAGGGAACATTTTTGGCTGTGAGGATGCGTTTTGCCACTTCAACTTGACGCCCTGCTTCCATAGAACCGGCGGGTCCTCCGACTAATGGAAAGCCAATCGTAGAGACAATCGCATCAACTTCAACAGCATCTTTGGATAAGGATGGTGTGTCAATTTTACCCTGTTGTCGTTGGGCAGTTTCATCCGTCGAGGTTAGCCAATCTCGCACCGCCACATGTCCTTCCACACCATTAATAAAGATAGGGACGGGAATTAATCCAGCGTTCTCAAACTGGCGAATTAATTGAGGAATATACGGTTGTTTAGAGACAACGTGCTTGCGGTAGAGGAGAATCCCGACAATGGGAAAAGATCCCCCCCAGCCCCCCTTAATAAGGGGGGAGTCAGAAGTGGATAAAGAGGAAAAGTTATTTTGATTTTGCCGATACCACTCCAGATAGTGCCGTGGCGAGGTAAAATACCCGTCATAGTCAGGATGCAATAAACCCATATTTGGGGTTTCGACTGGGGGTGGAATGTCTCCCACTTGTAATCCTAAGTATTTTTCAGCGAGTACCCAAAACATTGAAGCAACGTTTTCGGAACCGCCAGCATTCCAGTAGCCGTAGATAATCAGCCAGTTGCGTAAATCCTGAACTTTTTTCGCCGGAATATATTTCAGCAGCTTGGGACCCGTCTTCAAAAAGCTGATGTAACCCGCGAGTTTATCTTCTTCTCGTCCATTGCTAAATTTATCCAGAATAAACTTAATCGGCTTGGGCATTCCTTTGGGCTTATCGCCAATTTTAAACGCCCCGATTTGAGTCAGACTCATTAATTCTAGGGCGGATTCAAAGACAAGGCGGATGGGGATATGTTGGGTTCTCTCCCGCAGCCAGAGAACTTGGTCATAATCAAACAGCAGACTGGCGAAGAAGACATCAGCCTCCTGGAGGGCGGCGGCGACGATATCCGGTTCTGTGGTCAAGGATTGGTCGCTAAATACGCGAATATCCAAGTCTGGACAGCGCTTAGTCGCCCAATCAGCCGCTTGGCGGTACAAGTCCGCGTTGAATGATTCAAACCCAGCGATTAAGACAATGCGTTTCATAGACCCAAGCCCGAACGATTTCTTCATACATTGATCTTAATGGCTCTAGGAGATAAAATCCGCCCTAACCCTCCCCAAAATAACCCCACCCTAACCCTCCCCTTATTAAGGGGAGGGAACCAGGAGGTAACCGGGAACTCGAACGGTTAACATCGCGGAACTAAACAAACAAAGCCCGCCGAGGCGGACTCAGGAAAAATTAGGGAATTATTCACCATTTACAGAAGTTTGATATTCGAGAAATTAAACTCCTGAACGGACTCTTTACCATCAGTCTCGGTGCGAATAATCCGCTGGGTCAGGATAACATAGTCGCCAACCTTTTCGTAATTATCTTCAAACACACTTTTACCGCCCTTTTGTTCACCCGTTTTGGGGTCATGGTAGACGGAATCATAACGGTGAGAAAGATAACCTTCGCCTGTGTTGTGGGAACTGAAGGTGTTAATCGTGACGACAACGCCGTGAATATGACGATGGACGTGGGTTACTTCATTATCGCGGACTTTATAGCGATCGCCTTCTGCTTTACCGCCCATTAATAGTTCCACAGCACCTGTCTCATCGGTATCGCCGAAGGAGAAGGTGTTCTTTGCGTGGGTGTCTTCAAAGGAACGACGAACCCGGTGAATCGCGGTTTCCCAGAGTTGAGAGTGAATCGCTTGCTTGGCGTCTTCGTCTTCGACATCGAAAACTTCGGCTTTCATATCCGGGTTAACCCGAACCTTCCCTGTAACAACCTGATCATCCTGTTTGAATGTCACGTCTGCGGTGTAACCGGGGAAGTTGTGATCCCAGGTGTAGCGGTTCTCATACGCCGCCCGAAAGAAATCACGCGCTGATGTTTGAACTCCAACCATCTGCTTCTCCTATCATTTTAGTTGCTGTAAACTAGCATAGTCGGGACTATCCAGCCTGTATAGACCCCAAGTGGGTACAGTCTGCGTCAACTACGCCACTGGGGAGCAGGGGAAAATAGTGAGTGGTGCAAGATGTGAGTTAAACGGCAAAGATTTTCACATCAACTTCGTTTACAGCATTTCTCAGTCTAGTGCGGTACAGTAACAAGACGAGGTTAGCCTCTGTGAGCGCAAAAGTGTTATTCTCAATGTACCTCACCAGCATGGAAAACGCTGTATTGACTTACAACTTCTAATTTATAGGTGAGACAAATTCTAACGTTTTAACCACAGAAATTATACCTTCAGTTGCCCTCATAAATTGCTTTCTAATAAAAGGAGAAGTCATCGCGGACAGAATACCCCCGTAATCCAGGTTAAAATTCACTTCATTTCGGATTGTCATTTCAATTCGTTTCTTTCAATTTTTTTGCACTCATCAAGAGACTTTTTGATAATTGCCAAGCCTCTCGACAATTTATAATTTTATCTACATACTTGAAATCCTTTCCTGGTAAGCTTCCTGTTCGATCGTCTTGGCGAAACTTCTATTTAAGCTAGCCATTTCAACTACAGCTTCTCGGTGAAACTGAATCACACAAGAGGCTGATTCCCGATAATGGACACGGGTACAGGTGGATACTTTTAGTGTGATCGTGTTGGGGGTTGAATCGAGTAACCGTTGCACTGTACAAGGTTGCATCTTATTCTTGCAGTAGGCAATGATGCGATCGCCTACTTTAATATCGAGTGCTTGAATGTTCATTAATATTCCTCCTTTGGGTCAATGAATTGGCTGTGTCAGTTGTATCCAGCGCGAAAAACGGTTTATCGGTACGACTCAACCGAGGGACCATTAATTGTCTTGGAGGTGTTGTGATTGGCTAAGGCTTTTATTGCTCAAAGCCCGTCAGATCATCAAGAGTAGATTTCTCACTCCTAGCTACTCTACTGTGGTAGTACCTCTTCAGAGTAGCATATAAAAATGACAAATTATATCAAAATAAAAATTTTAGCGTCAAGTAATGTCGCTATACTGTAATTACTGTTCACCCAGATAAAAAAATGAACTCTCCTAAGCGTTCAGGTTAAACCATGCTGACTTATTTAACAATTCGTTCAAAATGATAGATTATGACCGTGCCAAGTACGATGAACCGTTCTCTCCACAGTTTTTTCCAAGCGATCGCAGAGGCTCGTGATGAGCAGGAACTTCGCCTGCAAATCATGGACGAATTAGGGGAGCATTTTCAGGCGCAGTATTGGGGGCTGTGTCTGCTCAACGAAGATTCTCACGCGGCTGAGGTGCAGATGCAAGGGAGAGCGGATACGGAGGGGTTTGTCGCAGACTACAATAAGCTGGCGCGAAAGGTTGATCCGGTGTTACGCTATGTCATCGAACACCATGCTCCCGTCCATGAACAACTGGTATTCTCTCCAGAGGTTTGGAAACAATCTGAACTGTACCAGAATTGTTATGCTCGCTACGATCACGAGCATGTGATGATGGGTCCGATTGTCAGTGGGGGGCGTTTGATGGGTGGGGTTTATTTTGCCCGTGCGAGTGATGCGCCTGCGTTTGATTATAAAGACTTGGCTGACTTAACCGGATTATGCTTGCATTTATCCTCACGTCTGGCTACCTTGCGATCGCAAGCCAAAAAATCCCCCTCTCTCGTCGCCAATCGCCTTACCCCACGGGAACGGGAAATTGCCGATTTAGTTGCCAAGGGGTTGACAAATGCAGAAATTGGTGCTGAACTTTGGATTACCCAAAATTCAGTAAAACAGGCGCTGAAACGGATGTTCCGCAAGTTGAATGTCTCGGCGCGTGCGGAGTTAGTAGCGCGATTGCAAGATACTGTGTAAGAAAAGGGTTCAATAATGTCATACAACCCTAGATATTACCAGAAGGAAATCAGTTGACAGGAAAATTCCAATGTAGGGGCGGGTTTAGGAACTCAATGAACGGGTAAATCAATACATTTCATACAAAACCCGCCCTTCAACAGTATTGAACTTAACCGATAACCTCCATCCAAAATCCACCCCTTACGGTTAAGAAGAGGGCGGGTTTCGTTGTCTTATTTGGGGTGTGTCCACTGATTTAATCCCTAAACCCGCCCCTACACTATCATGGTGCGATCGCGGTGGGGATTAGGGCGGGTTTCGTTGTCTTATTTGGGGTGTGTCCACTGATTTAATCCCTAAACC
>CAZNNK010000001.1:0-7217 GCA_964574085.1 uncultured Coleofasciculus sp. | reverse complement strand
CGCCCCTACCTGATCGGGGTGCGATCGCGGTGGTTATCAATGGCGTTAAACAGATGGTTAATTTAACCGACAAACATCAATTTATTTATTTGCCCTCATGTTTAAAATCTTAGCAGAGTCTGGGCTATAAAAAATTCGATTGCCAAATGTGAACAGCACGTTGGGCAAAATGCCTCTGGCGTGCAGCCATTGCATCCGGATTCCATTCTTCAGCCGTAATTCGTTGAGTGAGCTGATAAACACTCTGCTGATATTTTTCTTGCTTACTCTGATAGTTTTTTTGCCCAATATCCCGATTAAACGAGGGTTCTAATAGCGTCAGATTTCCCAGACGATAAACCATTTCCTCTAATTGCCGCTCAGTGAAATATTGCCGCCATTCATCGGTTGGTACTTCCGGGAGAATATGCTCAATAGAGAAACTATTTTCCTCTACCTGTATACCTGATGCATCTACCTCTAACTGACTGAGGATATAACAAACGAGTTTACGCTTTTGCCCTTTTGTCGAGATTGAGAGTAGAGAAAAATCTTGTTGAAATTTTTCGTCGGTGACATAAACCGGACGAAGTGTATCAAATACTTGTCGTGGCGTTGTGATGGTTCCCTCTGCAATATTAGTGGCAACAGTATTGTAAACTGATTCTAATTCATTCGGATTTAAACGGCTAACAATACTATAGCGGAATGAGATGACAACGATCAGCTTAAGTAAGCGCGTAAAATTTTCCGGAGAAAACTGCTGATAGGCAGCAAATAGAGTCGGGTAAGCCTGTTTGACTCGAAATAAATTCAACTCACGGATGTAAAGTTGGTTCTCCGGAGTATCACGCCAGAATTCATCATTGGGATTGCTGAGGGCGACATATAAACTACTAAAGTTCTCAAGCTGATCCAATAAATCAAACGCTTGGGTTGCATTATTGACCGATGCTCGAACCAGCTTGAATAAGCGTTCACGCCGCACTCGCTCATGGTTTAAACTCAAATAGTAACGCAGAAATTCTGGGAACTTCTCCATCTGAACTGTATTGATAATGCGTCGCCATTGGCGCTGTGCTTCTTGTAAGTCGTCGGGTCCTCGAAAGAGCGAAAAGAGGTAATTTTTCAACAAGTCAGTAGAGGTTAGCTCGATTCCTCTGGCATTTAATGTCTCAAAAACGGTATAAGCATTCAGTTCATCTTCAACACTGATTTGGATGAACAACAGTCCTTGAGCCACTGTATCGGTAATAAACATTGCCAATTTTTCGCCATCTTGAGTCACCTCTGGCAGTTTTTCTAATTGAGTGAATAAGTATTCAAAAGCTTGCCATAGGAGTTGATTGGATTTCGAGAGAGAACGAATATTTAGGGGTTTTCTCAGGTTAACTAAATTACTTTGATAAAAATCATTATTATTTTCATTCAAAATCAGTTTACTTGAATATCGTAGAGAACGAGGGTCGCGATCACCGAGATAAGTCCGCTTGAGAATTTCTTGTCGTTCTTGATTGGCTTGAGGCTCAATATCTTTCTCGACAAGCTGTTGGAGCATTTTAATAACAGCAACGGCAATAATACTGAGTGTGGCTAGGCGTTGCTGACCGTCAATAATGGTAAATGATTGATCAGTTGTCCCAGAACGTTGCAGGACAATTGCTCCCATATAATGACTGACACTAACATTATTATGCAGCATTAAAATATCCTGCCAAAGGTCTTCCCAATTCTCCACCGTCCAGGAATAATCCCGTTGAAACGGCGGGACTCGATAGATTTTTCCGTTGCTAATTAAATCGCCGAAGCTAGTCGTGCGAGTATCTAGGAGGTTAATCCGAACCATAATAAAAAGGTAGAAGGTAAACGACAGAAGGATGTGCAAACTAGATAGATTATCAAGGGGGTAGTCAACTCAGATTTGGTATCACTGGCTTGGAGGAGATGGGGTATCCTGAACACAGGACTTACGCAGACACACCACGGATGGGGGTAAAGGTGCGTTACGCTACGCTAACACACCCTACAAATAGAGCCTTTGCGTAAGTTCTAGAACAGTTTGCTAAACTAAGGTTAACAAATAAACAGCAACCGATGGTTACAGGTTTAGGGATTACTGATACTATAAAAAGCTTAAATGATCTGCGGGTGCGCTGTAATTTGCGTCAAGCGGATGATGATCGCTTTTTCAGTGAGTGGGTTGACGATTTACCCGAACTTGACGAACGAGAACAGGCGGGTGTTACTCGGATTAAACAACGCTATGATTATCATCGCGGCGATGGTTTGTTATTGGAAGGTACAATCAATCTGCTGGTGGTTTCGCCACTATTAGAACTTGCAGGATTTCTTGATCCGCCTTTCCGCATTAGTTCGCCTTATGGGGTTGGGTTAGAACTTGATGATTCTGAAGAAACGATTCGCGGTTTTATTGATACGCTAGTTGTACAAGAACAACTTTGGATTTTGGTGATTGAGTCGAAGCGAACCAGTATTCCGGTTCCGGCGGCTTTACCGCAGTTGTTGGCTTATATGTTAGCGAGTCCGCAGAGGGAGAATCCAGCGTTTGGTATGGCGACAAATGGGGATGAGTTTGTGTTTTTAAAGCTTAGTCAAGGAGATAGTCCAGAGTATGATGTATCGCGGACTTTCTCGCTGTTTCCCAGACGTCATGAGTTAAGCGAGGTTCTACGGATTTTGAAGCGGTTGGGACAGGCGGTGGTGGAGTAAGATAAATTATCCTCATCCACAATCCATCCACTGCTTTCATGGCGTACTACCAAAGTAACTCTTCGTGCTACAATAATAGTTGGTATGGCTGTTATCGCTAATACATTCTCTCAATGATGGGCGAACAGTAAGGCACAGCCTACTTATTATGGCTATAGTATAAACTTGTACTTTGACAGATAACTCTTTCCAAGTTACCTACAGAATCAATTTACATCACTCAGGTCAAGTCTTGAAAGCGGTGTTCCTACTGTGAGAAACAAACTTGGAGGTCATGGTCAAGGTTCCCAGCCTTGTATTGTGCCACAATATTTTGCAGCTTACCAACTTCACATGACGGCGAGTACAATTTTGTTTCTGATTGAAGCGGAGAAGGCACTACCTTGAGGATACTGCCTATTACAACTAGCTTCTTATTTACACTAACCAACCGTAGCGATCGCCTATCTATTATACGGTGACTAATGACTTATCTTCTTCCCACGACAGCAATGAATCGAGTTTTCCTGATTCTGAAAATGTTCGCGCTGCTAGCAGACAACGCAGCAAATCAACAGACATCTTTGTGGAATAAAGCCCTTCTTGTCCGCCAATAACGAGTTTTTCGGTTGCTTCAGGTTTGGATAAATCAACTAAATTATAAAAATCCAGATTATCGAAGGTGACTGAAACAACATATTTCCCAGCATAACCACCGCCAATCGTCATGTAAGTCTCATCATCGGCTGCTAAGGTAACTAAGGTTTGATTTTTTCCATTTAACTGGCGGATAGCTGCTTCTATCTGACTCCAATCCGGATTTTCGATTAAGTCACCTTGATTTTTGTTGCCAACCCATTTTTCGATTGATAGGTTTGATACAAACATCATTGCCTCCTTCTATTTGGGGGTTTGACTATTCTTTTCTTGTTTTCACTTGGAGTTATGATTTCCAATTCTTCTATGCCTAACTGCCAAGCCATAGAATTCACACCTCCTCTTAAACCGCAAGCCGCACAAAGATCTCGATCAACAATTAAACGAGCTTTACCCCCTCTAATGCCTGCATCTGCGGCTTGTTGGAAGGCATCAGCCTCAGCGTGGGTTTTAGTGATTGGATTAACCCTAAAAGTTATCGGTCGAGGATTGGGATTATCACCAGAATTGATACCGAAGAAATTTTCACCCCTGATTTCTAATTTGGCTATAGTTGAGTAATCTTCTGCGCTGCCCGCAGGAGGTAAACCCAGGCGCTGTCTGTATTCGGCTAATTCGTCAAAAACACTGTTCGTCGTTTTCCTGCCTTTAGATAAGTTTGCCTATTTTCCCTAATTTGGATTTACTTGTTATTTTAAGTGGTTTTGAGTTAAGTACAGGGCGACCCGATCAAATTGAGTGGACACCGTTGTTGATTTGTGGAAGCGGGTCGCCCCTACGATAAACGATAAACTATATTCTGGAGCGATCGCCTGAGTTTTCATGGCATAAATCTTTGGCAACGCTTGTCGGACATGGCGTGTGATTGTGTAGGGGCGGGTTTCACGACTATCCTTTCGGTTACACCTAGATGTGACTAAACCCGCCCCGACTTCCGCCGATTTCAAGTCTTTTGGTGAAACACGGATCAAAGCACATCCCTCACAATCGCAATTGTTTTATTCTAATGCTTCAACACCAAGCGATAGCGCGGTTTACCATGGCGCAGTTTTTCCATCGCCTCATTCACTTGTTCAAACCTGAAGGTTTCCGTAATGGGTTCAACACCCTGTCGTGCAGCGAAATCCAGCATCCGAGTAATGGTGACTGGACTCCCCAGTGGACTCGCTGAAATTGACTTTTGACCAAGAATCAGAGGGAAAATTGGAGTAGACAGGGGATTGGGAATGACTCCAACAAAGTGTAACCGACCTTTGGGACGTAATGCAGCAATGTAAGCGTTCCAATCGAGGTCAGCATTCGCTGTGACGAGAATAAAGTCAAAGGAATTCTGCACGGATTCTAAGGCGTTGACATCGCCCGAATTGATAAAATGAGTGGCTCCCAATTCCCGTGCTTCTGCTTCTTTGTCAGGACTACTGGAAAACGCTGTGATCTCACACCCCCAAGCCTGGAGGAAACGCAGCGCGATATGACCTAATCCACCAATACCAATTACGCCAACGCGATCGCTCGATTTAATGTCAAACTGAACAATCGGGTTAAATACGGTAATCCCGCCGCAGAACAACGGACCTGCGGTAGCGGGATTGATCCCATCAGGTAGGGGAATCACCCAACTGTGATCCGCACGAACCTTATCCGCGAATCCACCATGACGACTGACAATAGTTCCTTCTGCATCCGAGCAAAGGTTGTGATTCCCTGACATACACCATTCGCACGTCATGCAGGAACGCGAAAACCACCCTAATCCAACCCGTTGTCCTAGGTTAAGCGTGGTGACTTTATCGCCCAATGCAGCAATTGTACCCACAACTTCATGACCTGGAACAAAGGGATATTCAGTCATTTCCCACTCGTTGTCTAGCATACTCAGATCACTGTGACAAATCCCGCAATACTCGACATTAATCTCGACTTCTTCATCACCGAGACTACCGGGATCGTACTCGAAGGGTTGGAGTTGTCCTCCGGGTTCATGAGCAGCATAAGCTTTGATCATGGTGAAATCTGTAATAGTTGCTGTTGATCATGTTAAAGGATTGAACCCCCTTCTATCAGAAAAATGGTATACCCTTAGTTACGGTTGATGGAAATAAACCCAACTATACTAAGTTATATAAAGATTCCTCAAACTCTGACATAAGACATAAGACGAATGACCAATGGAACAGGACGTTTTCCGCGAACTTGCAAACACGCTGCGATCGGCAATTGGTCTGCTGGATGGGGAACAGAACGCCCAACTCCGCCAAGACGCGATCGCACTCTGCGATTATCTGGAGAATCCGATTTTCCGCATCGCTGTTTTTGGTCCGTTTAATTACGGAAAATCGACGTTACTCAATGCTTTACTGGGGAAACGTACCCTACCTATCGATTTAATCCCGACTACAGGCGCGGCGATTCATATCCGTTACGGGAACGAATTACACACGCGCATTACGCTCTCTAACGGTCAACAAATCAGTGAAAACGGAACAGATGTCCTGAAACAGTTTGCCATATTAGATGACCAACGGCGGATGCGGGAGGATGTGACTAATGTTGAGGTCTTTTGTCCCCATCCGTTCCTGAAAACGGGGGTAGAATTGCTGGATTTACCGGGAACGGATGACCGCGAAGCCCAGGAAGCCTTAGTTCGCGACCAACTGCTCACGGCGGATTTAATTGTTCAGGTGCTGGATGGTCGTAAGTTGATGACGTTAGGGGAACGAGAACACCTGAGAGATTGGTTGTTGGATCGGGGAATAAATACGGTTATTTTTGTGGTTAATTTTCTGAATTTATTGGAACCAGACGAGCAGAAACAAGTCTATAACCGTTTATTATTTGTAGCAGAAAGTTTCCGCTCGCAACTGCCGAATAATATCAGTAATATCTATCGCGTCGATGCTCTCCCCGCCTTACGCTATCGGCTCAAAGGCGATACCGCCGCTGCCCAAACTACGGGGTTAGATATGTTGGAATCGGCGCTGCAAAGCATTGTCGCCGAGCGCCATGAGAGCCTCGCCATCCGCTTTCCCCGTGTGCAGGCGATCGCGTCTCAAATCCAACAGGCTGCAACCGTCAAAATGCAAGCCGTTTCTGCTGAAATTGCGGTGGCGGAGCAAAAGCATCAAACGAAATTAGAGATTAAACAAAAAGCCCAAAATCTGATTCAAAAAGGATTCGCCGCCAGTGTGTCGGATTTCCAAGGATGGCTGTATTTACCCAAACTTTTAGAACGCTATCAATCAGAACTGGTTGCAGCGCTACAACAGGGTACATTTAATTTGTGGGAACAAGGCGGTTTTAAAGAGGCGATTCAGAACCATCAACAGGGAATTGTTAAATGGGTACATCAAGCCAGTGAATTTTTCGATCGCCAACCTCCCACTGATCTGACCATTCCCTTTCCCAAACCCCCAGAAGTCCAGCTTCCCGAACCCCCACCCCAAGCCAAAGGAACCAAGGGCGTTACTCCAGTTGCGATCGCGACGGGACTCGGTTGGGTATTTGGGGGACCTGTTGGCGCGGCGGTGGCGGGTGGGGCGACATATTTGTTGAATAAAAATTCCGGCGATTCTGCACCGCCAAAATCTTCAATGTCTTATGTAGACCAAGTGACTCAAGCTTATACTGATGCGGCGACAGACTACCTCACTCGCTTTAGCCGCGAGGCGGTTCCCGCCCTGGAAGCGTATGAGAAATTGGCGGAAACGGTGATTAATATTAATTTGACAAATGAACCGTTAAAACTGACAATTCAGCACCATCAGTTACAGTTATTACGAAATATTTTAGATGATTTGGAGCAAGAATTGGAGCGGGTGAAAGGGAACAGGCAATAGGCAATAGGCAATAGGCAATAGGCAATAGGCAATAGG